>NZ_LWRX01000085.1:0-674 GCF_001683835.1 Ralstonia sp. RL
GGAAATGCAGGATACCGCGCTGTTGCTGCTCGACACCTTCAACCCGCAGGACAAGACCACCATCAGCGTGTTCGATCCGTCTTGGCATCAGGGCGTGATCGGCATCGTCGCCTCGCGCCTGAAAGACAAGTTCTACCGGCCGACCATCACCTTCGCGCCGGGCGGCGAGGGCCTGATCAAGGGCTCGGGCCGCTCGATCGCCGGCTTTCACCTGCGCGACGCGCTCGACCTGGTGTCCAAGCATGCGCCGGGCGTCATCACCAAGTTCGGCGGCCACGCGATGGCGGCCGGCCTCACCATCCGCGCCGACGCCTTCGAGGCATTCTGCGCCGCCTTCGAGGCGGTCGGCCGCGCATGGCTGACGCAAAACCAGCTGGAACGCGTGATCGAAACCGACGGGCCGCTGGAAGACGCCTATTTCTCAACGCAATTCATCGAACTGCTCGACACCCAGGTCTGGGGCCAGGGCTTCGCGCCGCCGGTGTTCTGCGACGAGTTCCGCGTGCTGAACCAGCGTATCTTGAAGGAAAAACACCTGAAATTGATGCTGGAAAAGGATGGCCGCCGCTACGACGCGATCTGGTTTGGCCATGCCGACAGCCTGCCCGAGCGGGCGCTGATCGCCTACCGGCTGGATGCCAACGAATACAACGGCGTGACCAGGGTGCAGCTGA
>NZ_LWRX01000249.1:0-11278 GCF_001683835.1 Ralstonia sp. RL
CCCCCCCCCCCGCCTCACGCGTACCGGCCCAAGGCGGCCCGTCCACGTCAAACGAAGCGACACTGAAAGTCAAAAAGCCAGGACAACACCATGAACATTAACAGATCAAACGTCGCCCTCGCGATCGCCGCTGCCATCGCAATATCGACGCATCCGGCATGGGCGGGCGACACGGAGCAGCGCAGCCCTTATGCGGGGGAACAGCAACGCGCCCTCAAAGCGGTGTCGGCGCAAGACATTGCCGACCTTGAAGCGGGACGCGGGATGGGGTTGTCGAAGGTTGCAGAACTTAATCACTATCCTGGTCCCAAACACGTGCTGGATGCGGCCAAGTCGCTCAAGTTGGCCGACACGCAAATTCAACAAGTCCGACAACTTCAGGAAGGCATGCAGCATGAGGCCCAGCGGCTTGGCACGCAAATTCTTGCCAAGGAGGCCGAGCTGGATTCCCTGTTTTCCGGGCACAACGCAAATGAAGACCAGGTTCACACATTAGTTGCCGACATCGCGAAGTTGCAGGGCGAACTACGCTTCGTACATGTCAACGCACATTTAGCGACGACGCGTTTACTCACCAGCGAACAAATCTTGGCTTATGACCAGCTGCGCGGATACACCGACAGCACCTCTCACCACCACCATTAACACGGGGATTAAATAAATGAAACAAGCGCTTCGCATTGCCGTCTTCTCGCTCGCTGCAGCGACCGGTTTGGCATTCGCCCATGGAGACGAAGATCATCACGCTGACCATGACACGGGTCATGCTGCAGCGCTCGGCAAACCCGGCGACCCGGCCAAGGTGTCGCGCACGATCGAAGTCGACATGAACGACAACATGCGCTTCACACCTGCGAACATCGCCATCAAGCGCGGCGAAACGATCCGGTTTGTCGTGAAAAATAGCGGCAAGCTGAAGCATGAAATGGTGCTCGGCAGCATCAAGGAATTGAAGGAACATGCAGAATTGATGCGCAAATTCCCGGAGATGGAACATTCCGATCCGAACCAGGTATCGGTCGATCCCGGAAAAACCGGCGAGCTGGTGTGGCAATTCACCAGAGCCGGAAAGTTTGATTTCGCCTGTCTCCAGCCTGGTCATTTCGAGGCTGGCATGAAGGGCAAGGTCGCTGTTAAATAAATCTGTCTGTCACACTGTCATGAAAGGAATGTCCATGAAACTCGCATCCACTCTTCCCGCAGCGTTCGCACTTTCCGCCGCTCTGTCGCTCAGTGCGGCCGCAGCCGACGACATGTCCAAGCATGACATGTCCCAACACGATATGTCCACGCATGGCTCGATGGGGTCAATGAAATCGTCCGATACTGCCGCATCGATGTCTTCCGGCGAAGTGAAGAAAATCGACAAGGATGCCGGCAAGATCACCATCAAGCACGGCCCGCTCACCAATCTTGATATGCCGGCAATGACCATGGTATTCAAGGTCAAAGACCCGGCCATGCTCGACCAGGTGAAGGTGGGAGACAAGATCGGCTTCGCCGCCGAAAAGGTCAATGGCGCAATCACCGTAACGAAGCTTGAACCGGCAAAGTGATACCGGGATAAAAGCCAACTGTCATGCCGGTCCATACGCTTCTGGATTGGCCGGCATGCGCGTTGGTACAGTCTGGTTGCCGGAGTTTGATTCCGGGCTCGCAATGCGGCCCCGGAATCAACCTTCCATTCAAGGAGGAAACACGCCTTCAAGTAAACATCGTGTCAAACTGAACTTGTCCCCCTCCAAGAGGCGATCGCTCATTAATTTGCGCCACGATAGGTCATATCATACGGATCGCCGCGACCGCCGGAACTGGATGCATTGGCGCCACTCGTTCCGCTGGTTCCCAAGCTGGAGCATCCGGCCAGCAAGACTATTGCAATCATCATCGCAAGCTTTCTCATAGCATTTCTCCTGAAAACCAATTCTTGAAGACATCTCTTCTGCTGTCTGACGTTCCTGCTTTCCCAATCGCTACCCAATGACAGCGACCACGGTAGAAAATTCATGCTAGGCCCTTCACGATGACCGAGAAATGACCCGGAGATTACAAACCTGTAATCCAGGGAGTTCCCGTTTTGCCATGCCGAGCAAGCCCCCCTGTGGCCAGAAGCCGTTGATACCTTGACTCACGTCATACCCACATTCTCCGGGCAGATGGGATAGTAGAGAAATCGAAGCCGGGTTAGGGCTATCCACATAGCGCCACGGCGCAACTCTGCAGAGCGACGGACAATGGAATTCATTCTGACACCCTCGCCAATTCGTCATGCGCAACAGCGTGCGGAAATATGCGAACACAAAGGGATCGGCCATCCGGACAGCCTGTGCGATGGCGTCGCCGATGCAGTGTCGCAAGCCTTGTGTGTCGCCTATCTGCGCGAGTACGGGGAGATACGGCACCATAACGTCGACAAGGCATTGCTGATCGGCGGTCAGAGCACACCGAAGTTTGGCGGCGGGCGGGTGGATCAGCCGATACGGCTGATCGTCGCCGGACGCGCAGATCCATTGCCGAATGACAGCGCCATAATGGAGCTGGTGCATACCGCGGCGCATGACTATCTCACGAAAGTGCTGCATTGCCCGGTCGACTTATTCCGGATCGAGTCGGCCGTGCGCAGCGGCAGTCCCAACCTGCGGCGCGTAGTTGCTCCCGGCATTGCAGTACCCGTCGCAAACGACACCTCGTTCGGCGTAGGATTTGCCCCGTATTCACCGCTGGAACAAACCGTCCTGCGCCTGGCCGCGCATATGCGCAGCACGCCGTTCCGGGAAGCTTTTCCCACGGCGGGCGACGACTTCAAGATCATGGGCAGGCGCCTCGACGACCGTGTCGGCGTCACGGTCGCGCTCGCCTTCGTGGATCGGGACGTAGACGGCGTAGCTCACTATTTCTCTCAAAAGGCGGCGATGGTGAATTGGCTAGCCTCCCGCCTGGACCAGCCCTGCGAAATCCGCATCAATACGCTGGACGATCCGAATGCGGCCGATGAAAGTGGCCTGTACCTGACGGTCACAGGTCTGAGCGCCGAGCATGGCGACGACGGACAGGTCGGGCGCGGCAATCGCCTCAGTGGATTGATCACCCCTTCCCGCGCCATGTCACTCGAAGCGGCTGCCGGCAAAAATCCCGTCAGCCATGTCGGCAAAATCTATAATGTGCTGGCGACGCAGGTGGCTAACGAGCTGGTATTACGCATTGCCGAAATTGAAGAGGCACAGGTGCAGCTCTTGTCCGCGATCGGCCAGCCGATCAATCGACCGCAACTCGTCATGATCGAGGTGGCGACGACTGACGGTCGACTGGAGAGTGTGAACAAGGAACAGATCGAGGCTTTGGTTCGCGCCAACCTTGCTGATATCCCCGCGCTATGCGCGAAGCTGGCACGCGGTGAATGCCGGGTGTTTTAGAATGACTCTGGGTACGTTGCGCGGCTCCGTTTTTTCCGGTTCTTGACTTGAATCATTCAACTCTCGCGATGTGACCACTACGATCACAGAGATGAGGCCTGCCGATGGGCCACTCATTCTATTTCGGCATACTGCCCTTTACGAGCAAGATCAATCTCACAGTCACAGGAGAGGTTCATGAAATCGATAGCTGTCCTCGCACTCGCGACAACGCTTGCCGCCGTAAGCCCCGCTGTTTTTTCCGCAGACTCGTCGCAACACGAAGAGCATCATCCCGACGTGCAGGCCGCCCAACCTCCCCAGAATAAGGCGGCTAAGCAAAGCACCGCTCCCAAAGCGACGGCAGAGCAAATGGGAAAAATGGATGCGCAAATGAACGCGATGCGCGACATGCACGAAAAAATGATGGCGGCTAAGACCCCGGAAGAGCGTAACGCGCTGATGGCCGAGCATATGAAAACCATGCAGGACAGCATGTCGATGATGAACGGCATGATGAGTGGAAAGTCTTCAAGTTCTCAACCGCCATCACCGCAAATGATGCAAAAACAGATGGAAATGATGCAGATGATGATGCAAATGATGATGGACAGAATGGGGTCCCCGGCGCCGGCCAAATAACTTTCCGCATTCGATCGCATGGCAAGCTGCCATGCGATCGAACTCAGAAGAACCACTGCACCTGCGTGTAATAGACGTTATTGAAGTGTCCGTATTCGCTCGTCGCACTGCCGGAAAAGCTCTGCACGCCGATGGTCCAGTCGATATTCGTGCGCAGAGAATAGGTCAGCGTGGGCGAAAAGTAACGGCTTCCATCTTGAAGATTTGCGACAAGATAATTCGTCGTCTTCAACAGCGGCGTGATTTCATAACTCGCGAACACGCCCGCATAGCGCTGTCCGACATTCTGGATCCGCCCTGCCAGTAAGGAGGCAAAATCATACGCCAGAGGATCGGATGTTCCGGTGCCGTTATAGTAAAGCTCGGCACTGAGTGTCAATGTATTGGCAAATGCATAATCGATGCCAATGAGCGCGCGGCGATAATTCCTTGTGCCGGAAGGCGACGTGACGGTCAGCTCGCCGCGAAGACCCGCATTCCCGATCTGGGTGGCGATGTCCGCTCCGATCAGGCGGTCGCCGCGGAAGCGGCCGGTGACAACCGAAAAATCCACCCCTGCCCTGTTTCCATGCCAGTACAGCGCTCCACTACCGTTCTCCCCCGGTCGCTGGGCTGCATAGACTGCGCTAACCCGCGACACGTCGCCCAGCTTGTGCTCGACCAGTATCGCATCGGCACCCGGCCGTTCTTCACGCTCAAGCTGGATAGGTGAAATCGGGTTCAGGATATCGAGCGGACTCCAGAATCGTCCAGTCCCCCAGGCGATGCGCTGACGCCCGACGCGGATATCGGTGTCGCCCAGCGCGAGGCTGGCGAATGCGCGATACAGGCGATGCCGGCCGTACACGTCCGGCGAGTCGACGTAGTTGCTCTCGGCCTGCCAGTATTGCGCAGGCCGAAGATCCTTCTGTAGCCCGAATTGCGCTGTACGCAAGTAGCTGCCCAACAGTATTTCATTGTCATACTGGACATCAACACTCAACGCCGGATGAATCTGCCCTTTCAGTTCGAGCCGCAGACGATTCAAGTCAAGCGAGTAGGCTTGCTCCGACGGAAAAACCGTCACCGAGTTCTGCCACAGGTTCTTATAATAGCCACTCAATTTGAGAGGGGCTGCCTCATCCCTCTCGCCACCTTCCGCAGCATGCAAGTTGTCGGACAAGGCTGCCCCCAGCGCCAGGAACAGAACAGCCAGCCGGCGGTGGTTAAACATGGCGAATCGCATTCACCGGCCTGAGTTGGGCGGCGCGCCAGGCCGGATAGAACGCAGAAAGTACGCTCACCACGAGTAATATCAGTAGCGGAGCCCAAAGGTGACTGCTGCGCAGCTGCGGATAGATTATCCCTGTCATTCCAGGGATCGTCTGCAGGGCATTGGTATATGCGGAGAGATCGATGCCGCGTGCTGCCAGGTACTGCACCAGCATGACGCCCAGCAGGTAGCCCAACATACTGCCGACAATGGCGAGCACGATCGATTCATACAGCACCAGGCGGACGATTTGAGCAGGTTTGGTGCCGAGGGCCATCATGATGCCGAATTCGTGCGTGCGCTCCATCACCGACATCAGCAAGGTGTTCATCACTCCCATGGCAACCACCAGGAACACGATCCCGATCACCAGTTTCAGATTCATCTTCACAAAATCGATGATTTGCGATACCTCGGGAAGCAGCTCGCGCCAAGTAACGACGACATACGGCGTCCGCGCGAGCTCCTGCCGGAGCCTGGCACTCGCAGCGGGAAGCTGTTCGCGATCCTTCAGCCGCACGGCAAGGGTGGAAATATCGTCGCCAAGCGACAGGAGCGACTGGCCGGCGCGGAGGCTGACGAAACCGATGCCATTGTCGAATGCCTCGCTGTCCGTTTCAAAGATCGCGCTCACGCGGTATGCGGCGGAGCCGACCTCCCCCACCGCGTTCTGCGCCATGACGACCACCTTTTCGCCGAGGCGCACGCCGAGTTTTCCGGCCAGTTTCCGTCCCAGCATGATGTCGCGGTCCTGTCCGGGCTGCAGCGCCTTGCCTTCCCTGACCGTGCGCTCGATGAATGTCACGTTGCGCTCGCGCTCAGGATCAATCCCCAGTAACAGAATGTTCTGCGACTGTGCCGCACTACTGATCAGCACCTGTGTCTGAACCCGTGGCGCGACGGCCGCCACCGACGGGTGACGCCGCACTGTTTCCAGCAGTTGCCCGGGCTCTCGCAGCGACAGCTCCGGCAGCATCTCCTGTCGGAACAATTTGTGCTGGATTTGCAGGTCACCCATGACATAGCCGGTCGAGTTATCGATCATCTGGGTGAAATAGCCTTCCACGAAACTGTACAAAAAGATGAAGGCGGCCAGACCGAATGCAGTTGCCGACACCGTCAGCGCAGTGCGCCGGGGATTGCGCACGATGCCGCGCCCGGCGATCTTGAAGAAGAGCGGCCAGCGCGTCGAACCGCCAGCCGCCTTCCTCCGGCGCAGCCAGCCCGGCGCCAGCAAGGTCGTTTGCAGGCCGCGAATGGCGTCCACCGGACGCAAACGTGCTGTCTTCCATGCCGGATAAAATGCCGTCGCCAAGGCCGTAACGAACACGACCAGTGAAAGCAGCAAGGTGCGATCGGCGCGCGGCATGGGATAAATCACTCCGGTCAAACCGGGCATCGACTGCAGCCCTTGGCTGTAGCGTTCCAGGTCAATCCCGTTCACGGCAAAATACTGACTGATGCCCAGCCCGGCAGCCGCGCCGATCAACAGACCGGCAACGCCCAGTATGCACGCCTCATAAAACACCATCCGCACCACCTGCGTATCCCGCGTACCGAGCGCCATGATCACGCCGAATTCCCGGGTGCGTTCCATCACGGCCATCAGTACCGTATTGGTGATGCCGACCGCCACCACCACAAACAGGATCAGCACCAGGATGTAGGCGACGATTTCATGAAATTCGGTCGATTGCACCACCGTAGGCAGCAATTTCTTCCAGCCGAGTATTTCCTGGCCGGCGCCCGCCTGCCGCATCATGGCGCTGACCACACCGTCGGTTGCGGACCGATGGTCGAGGCGCGCCACCACTGCAGTGACAGCGCTCCCGGCGGCAAACAATTCTTGTGCGGTTGAAAGCGGCAAGAACACGTAATTGCCGTCCAACATATCCATCCTGGTGTTAAAAATGCCCTGCACCCGGTACCGGCCGGCGCCGACCGAGCCATCGGCCGCCTGGGTCACCAGCACAACCTCCGAGCCGACTTGTGCCTTCAGCGCAGCGGCGGCACTGGCGCCCAGCAAGATCGCGTTGCCGTCTCCCGGCTGCAGATAGCGTCCTGCGCGCACCGCTTGTGCGAGTGTCGTCACCCGGGTTTCCTGCTCGGGATCGACGCCGACAACCATGACGCCGCGCGACTTGTCGCCCAGGCTCAACAGCGCACTGCCTTCCAAACGCTGCGTGACGGCCATTACATGCGGCTGGGTCCGCAATTGCTGTACCGTATTGGCCGACTGCTCCAGCAGCAGATCGAGCGTGCGCTGTTCGTGATAGCCGGCGCGATGGATCTGCAGGTGGCCGACCAGATAGCGGGTCGAGTTTTCGACCATCTGATCGTTCGTGCCGTCGGCGAATGCCCAAAGGAAGATCAGCGACGCAAGGCCGATCGAAATTGCGGCCACGGTAATGGCAGAACGGCGCGCATTGCGGAAGATGTTGCGCCACGCAAGTTTAAAGAAGAGCATCGGCGCTCCCTATTGCTGCACAATACGACCGTCGTGCAGGTGCACTATCCTTTTGGCGCGTTGCATAACCATCGGGTCGTGCGTTGAAAATACGAAGGTGATGCCTTTTGTTTCGTTCAGCTCGCGCATCAGGTCGAGCAAGGCTGCGCCTGCAACCGAATCCAGATTCGCGGTCGGTTCATCAGGCAGCACGATCAACGGCTCCGAGACGATGGCGCGCGCCACCGCGACCCGCTGCTGCTGCCCGCCCGACAATTCATTCGGACGCCGGTGCTCCATGCCCTTTAAGCCGAGCTCGGCCAGCATCGCCAGCGAGCGTTCGCGCCGCTCCTGTTCCGGCACGCCTTGCAGCAGCATCACGTATTCGACGTTTTCCAGCGCCGACAGCACCGGAATCAGGTTGTATTCCTGAAAGACGAAACCGACCTTGTGCAGGCGCAGGTCCGATAGCTCGCTCTTGGACAGCGCGCCGACCTCGTGATCGCCGACCCATATCTTGCCGCTGCTCGGCGTGTCGAGGCCGCCGATCAGATTGAGCAGCGTGGTTTTACCCGAGCCGCTCGGCCCGACCAGCGCAGTGAATTCGCCTTTGCGGATATCGAGGTCGATTCCCTGCAGCGCGTTGACCGCAACGCTCCCCTTCTGGTAGACCTTGCTCACCTGCTCGACCCTGACGATTACCTCGTTCACAGCACTCATGGTTTTTGCAGATTCCGTTGTGTGAATATTTCCGGATTGACCGACTGATCGAAAACCGCGTCCTTCAGCAGGACGGTCGTCAGGTTGCCCTCCTTCGTGACCGGCCGCATCTCCCAGCGCGTCGGCATGATGCGCCCGCCGACCGGCCGCACATCGGAAAAGGTCAGCACCCGAACCAGCTCGCCGCGCTCGCTGTAAAACTCTTCCTTCAGGGGGATGTAATCCTTCTTGCGTATCCAGTAAACGATCTTGCCCCAGACGACGGCGGCATCCGGCTTGGGAGTGGAATCGATCCTGAGTACTTCAGCCCCGTCCGGCTGTTGCTCGCCGGCCTGGCTGACCTTGTGTGTGTAATCGTTGACGATGCTGCTTTCCTTCACCAAGTCATCGTTCGTGAAATCCGATCCCATCCATGGCTGCAGCATCATCGACGGCGGTATTTTGATGGTTCGTTCCACGGTCGGCAGATAGTTCCACATTTCATTACCGATGCGTAGCGACCCAATGCCCGCTTCCTTTGCCGGCGCCGTGATGCGCACGAACGAGCGCGTGGGGCGGTCCATCCATACCCGCAGCGCCAAGGTGCGCTGCCAGCGAGGTGTCTTGATCGTCATTTCGTAATTGCCCTGGACGGTTTTTCCCCAGAGGAGTTTTTCAACCCTATCCAGGATCTCGCCGCCGCTCTGCTCCTCAGCCTGTGCAAGCGCGAACGGCCATGCGCCGGCCAGCAACAAGGCGGCAAACGCCATGCTTCGATAACTGCCACTGCAAGTCGCCATCCCACAACCTCCGCTTTAAGAGTCGTCGTTTACGGTAGCGCCAGCCGGAGGAGCGATGATGCGATATTGGTATCGACATCTGTTGCCGCCGCGCGGCCAGCCACGTCATGCCGCATTTTTCATATCGCCTGCTCCGTTCCTGACAGGCGTGGTTCCGGCATGCCCTTCATGCAAGTTCCGTACAGTTGCGTCCATGCTCTTTCGCCCGGTATAAGGCCTGGTCAACCCGCTGCATGATGCTCACGCTGTCGTCGCCTTCCGCATAGGCCGTCACACCGAAACTGGCGGTGACGGAATGACCGTGAGGGAACGCGTGCGTGGCGACCAGGGCGCGCAGCTTTTCCGCAATTTGCAGCGCGCCGTCGGCATCGACACCATGCACCAGCAGCACGAATTCCTCGCCGCCCCAGCGAGCGAATATGTCATTTACCCTGGTTTCCGTGGAAATCAGTTGCGCCATTTCCGCCAGTACCCGATCGCCGCTCAAATGCCCGAACCGGTCATTCACTCTTTTGAAATGATCGACGTCAAACAGGATCAGGGCAAACGGCACCCCGTAACGCCGCGCGCGTTCCAGCTCTCTCTGGAGCTCCGTATCGAACTGGCGGCGGTTCATGACCTTGGTCAGCGCATCGGTCGTCGCCAGCTTTTGCAGTTCGTCGTTTGCCTTCGCCAGTTCCGCAGTACGCGCCATGACCTTGCGTTCCAGTTCTTCATTGGCTTTCCTGAGCGCGGCCTCGTCGCGCTTGCGCCGCGTGATATCGCGTATCGTGGCAACGAAGATGCGCCTGCCATGTACCCGCATTTCCGTGACAGCCAATTCCATCGGAAAGGTCTCGCCGTTATTGCGCAGCCCTTCGACCTCCCGTCCTTTTCCGATAATGCGCGGGGTCCCCCTGTCCAGGTAAGCCGCGATGTAGCTGTCGTGTGCGTTGCGAATCGGCTCCGGCATCAGGCGGTTCACGCTCTGGCCGACGATTTCCGAGGCTGTCACGCCGAACATCTTTTCCGCCGCCGGATTGAAGTCCCGGACCATCCCAAGCTCGTCAATCACGATGATGGCGTCGAACGCGGTGGCGACGATTTTCTCCGAGCGGGTAATGCTTTCATGCAGATCGATATTCGTCTTTCGAACGGCCTGGATGTGGTGCAGCAAAGGCCGAAACATAAACCAGTGGAACACCGGCATCAGAACCAGCACCAATACAGCCGAATCGATCAGCGCAGCGGTATTTCCGTCAAACGAAAACCGCTGCAAGACTCGCATCGCGGCGTAGTGCAGGACGAATACCGCAATACCGAGAATGAAGAGAATCCGGGCGGGAGAATGGAAGTAGCGCGGTGCCGTGGCGACTATCGGCGGGCTGCTTTCCCCGTGCCCACGCAAAGGGCTGCCGTGCAGTCCGGGGACAGCACATTCTGCGCATCCCTCCACGGCCGGCCGGCCCGGCTCAACGGCGAGTGCGTTCTGATTTCGCGGCATCGTTGGCTTGTTTTGAGTTTTCTTTGCGCAGCAATGTCACGCCCCACAGCATCACGATGGGACAAACCAAGGCAATACAGACCAGGACGATCGTCCAAAGATCAAATCCGCGCCAATATAATGTCACGCCGACCAGCGCGACGAGAGCGAGCATGCAGAATCCAAGCCGGAACGAAAAATCCGGCATGTTCGCCGAATCCAATTTTCGATTCATGGCGTCTCCAATCTCATATGTTTAAGCGGCTTGGAATTGGCAATGCCTGACGTGGAACGCATTTCCGTTTCTTCGTCGCCCTGCAAACCGCCGGTGACTATCCGCCAACTGCCGGACTGTCCGAACAATTCATGGTGACGCTGATGCATTTTTAAAAAAATGACCCAGGTCAAACAATTTTTTGATAACTGTCAGTACGATCCGGTAACTTTATTCTTGATGGCGTGCTGAATTGAGCACCCCAGCCGCATGGAATTCGCAGTGGTAGCAAGAACAGTCGTTGCAGCCGCCTTGCAGGCCGGCGGCCATGCCCTGAATCTCGCCTGTTGCTCGCCGGCCTGGCTGACCTT
>NZ_LWRX01000157.1:0-1550 GCF_001683835.1 Ralstonia sp. RL
GTCATGCAGGCCATCGCCAATGGCAAGCACGTGGTGACGGCCAACAAGGCGCTGCTTGCCGTGCATGGCACCGAAATCTTCGCCGCCGCCCAGCAGAAAGGCGTCATGGTCGCCTTCGAGGCTGCCGTCGCCGGTGGCATTCCGATCATCAAGGCGCTGCGCGAGGGTCTTTCCGCCAACCGCATCGAATGGGCGGCCGGCATCATCAACGGGACGACCAACTTCATCCTGTCCGAAATGCGCGACAAGGGCCTGTCCTTCGACGAGGTGCTGAAGGAAGCCCAGCGCCTGGGGTATGCCGAGGCCGATCCGACCTTCGATATCGAAGGTGTCGATGCTGCGCACAAAGCCACGCTGATTTCGGCCATCGCGTTCGGCATTCCGGTGCAATTCGACAAGGCTTACGTCGAAGGCATCACCAAACTCGAAGCCTCCGACATCAAGTACGCAGAACAGCTCGGCTACCGCATCAAGCTGCTTGGCATTGCCAAGCGGCGCGACAAGGGTGTCGAGCTGCGCGTGCATCCGACCCTGATCCCGGCCAAGCGCCTGCTGGCCAACGTCGAGGGGGCGATGAACGCCGTCATGGTCAAGGGCGATGCCGTGGGCACCACGCTGTACTACGGCAAGGGGGCCGGCGCCGAACCGACGGCTTCCGCCGTCGTTGCCGACCTGGTCGACGTCGCCCGCCTGGCGACCGCCGATCCGGAACATCGCGTACCCCACCTGGCCTTCCAGCCGGATGCCATGTCCAACCTGCCCATCCTGCCGATGAGCGAGGTGGAGACCGGCTACTACTTGCGTTTGCGCGTCGAGGACAAGCCGGGCGTGCTGGCCGACATCACCCGGATCCTGGCTGATCAGGGCATCTCGATCGATGCCCTGTTGCAGCGTGAGCCGGAAGAAGGCGAGGGCGAGACCGACATCATCATCCTGACCCACGTCTGCCAGGAAAGCGCGGCCGATGCCGCCATCGCCAGGATCGAGGCCCTGCCGGCCCAGAAGGGCAAGGTCAAGCGCATCCGCCTGGAAGAACTGCAGTAAGGCGGCAGGCGGAGCAATACACTGACAAGGGGACTGCGGTCCCCTTTTGCTTTTGATGTGACAGGTGTGCAGAAATGGCTGAGCGACAAGCGGTTGAACTCGAAAAATCCTATCTGCTGCTCAATCACGGCCCGGTGACCCTGGTGTCGGCGGCGCACGATGGGCGACGCAACGTGATGGCGGCCGCCTGGGTCATGCCGCTCGATTTCTCGCCCCCCAAGGTGGCGGTGGTGATTGATGGGCGGACCTTCACCCGCGCCTTGATCGAGGCGAGTGGCGCATTCGTACTGAACATCCCGTGCCGGGCGATGGCCGAGCAAGTGCTGGCCGTCGGATCGTGCAGCGGGCGCGAGGTCGACAAGTTTGCCGCCTTTGCCCTCGGGGCATCGGCCGAAGCGGTGACGCCAGCCCCCTTGATCGATGGTTGCATTGCGTGGCTCGCCTGCAAGGTGATCCCGGAGGCGCATAACCAGCAGCGCTACGACCTGTTCATCGCCGAGGTGGTG
>NZ_LWRX01000191.1:0-72444 GCF_001683835.1 Ralstonia sp. RL
ACCACGTGCACGAGAGCCTGCATGCCGAGTCGGTCAGCCGAGCACTGAAGATGGGGCGTGGCCAGGTCGATGGCCTGGTGCGGACGCTCGCAGTTATAGACGGTGCGCCAGGCATCCAGCGCGTGCTGGACGGCCTCGCAAGAGGCGAAGTAGCGCCCGGCCAGGGCCTCGGCCTTGAGCGTGCGGTGGAAGCGCTCGTCCTTGCCGTCGGTCTGCGGGTGGGCCGGGCGGCTGTAGCCCAGGCGCACACCGAGGGGGATAAGCCAGACGCCCAGGCCCGTAAGTTGCCCTGACTGGTAGGGCTGCCCCAGGGCGCCCCGTTATCGGCATTGATGCGCAGCGGCAGCCCATAGCGCTCGAAGGCCTGGCGCAAGTGGCGCTGCACGACCGCGCTCTGCGTCTGCGTGCAGGCGGCCAGCACCAGGTTGAAGCGGGAGTGATCGTCGATCACGGTCAGCGGCGAGCAGCGCTGGCCGTCGGCCAACGCGAACCCGCCCTTGAAGTCCATCTGCCAGAGCTGGTTCGGTTCGGCGTGCTCGAAACGCTGCCAGGGCGTGGAGGCGTTTGAGGCTTCGGGTGCAATCAACCCATGCCGATGCAGGATGGACGTCACGGTGCTGGGTGCCGGTACATCACTCCAGCCCAAGTCGGCCAAGCGGCGGCTGATCTTGCGCCCGCCCCACGCAGGGTGCTGCTGGCGTAGCGCGATGACAGCCTGTTCAAGCGGGGCGTCGGTACGCATCGGGCTGTGCGAGGGACGGCGCGTCCGGTCAGCCAGACCGGCGTCCCCCGACTCAACGTAACGTGCCAGCCACTTGTAGCCGGTCTGCGGGCTGATGCTGAAGCGCCGGCACAGTTCGCGCCGATTACTCCCTTCCTGCAGGGCCAGTAGAACGAATTCCTGACGAAGGCTCATGGTGTCTCGTGTGCTCCAGGGCATGGCCTGACCTCCGAGCGAATGTGCCGCTCAAAGTGTCAACCATGTCCTCGCACACCTGTCACCTATGTCTCCGGTCCGTACAGCAAGACAAAGAAAGTAAGTCTTGCCCGGCAGGGTACGAAACAGAGATGAACCACAACCGCCCACCGCAGGCAACACACCGCCCCAAAAACTCTAGCCCCCCACCAACATCCCCTGCTTCTCAATAAACCGAATCACCTCATCCAACCCACCCTGCGCCCGCAGATTGCACATCACGAACGGCCGGTCGCCGCGCATCTTGCGCGTATCGCTCTCCATCACCTCCAGTGATGCCCCGACATACGGCGCCAGGTCCGTCTTGTTGATGATGAGCAGGTCCGACTTGGTGATGCCCGGGCCGCCCTTGCGGGGGATTTTCTCGCCGCCCGCCACGTCGATCACATAGATGGTCAGGTCCGACAGCTCGGGGCTGAACGTCGCCGCGAGGTTGTCCCCGCCCGACTCAATGAAGACCACATCCGCATCCGGAAACTTGGAGAGCATGCGATCCACCGCTTCGAGGTTGATCGACGCATCTTCACGGATGGCCGTGTGCGGGCAGCCGCCCGTCTCGACGCCCATGATGCGTTCGGCCGGCAGCGCGCCGGAGATGGTCAGCAGGCGCTGATCTTCCTTCGTATAGATGTCGTTGGTGATCGCCACGAGGTCGTAGCGCTCGCGCATGGCCTTGCAGAGCATTTCGAGCAGCGTGGTCTTGCCGGAGCCCACCGGGCCGCCCACGCCAACGCGCAGGGCAGGAAGTTTCTTGGTTCGCATGTTGATCAGGTTCAGGATCGAAAGAGTCGTGAGTATTGCGTTTCATGCCGGGCAGACAACACGCCCAGCCCGGGCGAAAACGTAGACAGTTCAGGCGGATGACAGGCCGCACGCCGGGTAGCCTCTTCGACCGCACGCGCCACCGCTGCGTGCAGGCCAAAGAGAATCCGTTGCCCTGCAGCCTGCCCGAGCGGCACGGCCTTCACCGCCGCTGCCATCTGGTTTTCCACCCAGGCAAAGCAGTACGCCGTCACGCCGTCGCGCGGGTCGACATTCAGTGCGGCAGCGGCGGCGGCAAAGGCGGTCGGAAACGTCACTGAAGCGCGCGCGGCCAATGCGCTGCGCAGTGCTTCGTCGCCCCACGCCATCTGCTGGATGAGGCGACTGAGCGACCAGCCCATCTGCGACGTTTCGAGCCGCAGCTCGCGCGTCTCGCGGGTCGCGAGGAACCACGCATCGCGCTCGGCCACGGCATCGAAGCGGCCGGCCTGCCAATCGGCAAACTGCAGCAGCCACAACGGCGCCTCGCAGGCGGCCAGCACGTCGAGCCCCTCAACAATCCACGCGGCAGCCGACGCCTCATCGGTCACGTGCCGCACGTCCACCGCCGCCTCCAGCCCCTGCGAATAGCTGAACGCGCCCACCGGCAGCGCCGGGGACGCGAGATGCAGCAAGGCGGTGAGCTGCGCCGCGTTAGTCATGGTGATGGTGGTGATGGCCGCAGCCGGGGCCATGCACATGGCCGTGGTCGTGGTCGTGCTCGTGGCCGTGGTCATGCGCGTGACTGTGGCCATGATCGTGCCCGTGGTGCTCGTGGTAGAGCGCCTGTGCGGCCGCGTAGTCCTCTTCGAACGTCGCATCGTGGCCGTGACGATGGCCGCCGCCATAAGCGCCCGCCTCGGGCTCGAACGGCGCTTCCACATGCGCGACGGTCACGCCGAGGCGGACCAGCATGTCTTCAAGCACCGGATCGGCCTCGAGCTGCAGCACATCGGCGCTGACCTGCACGGGCGTGTGGCGATTGCCGAGGTGGTAGGCAGCGCGCATCAGCGCAAGACGGTTGTCGCTGCTCACGCGCAGGACCTGTTCAGGGGCGGCCTGCACTTCCACCAGTGTGCCGTCTTCAGCGACCAGCACATCGCCGCCGCGCATGACGGTGCCGCGCGGCAGCACGACGGCCACTTCACGGCCATCGTCGAGCGTGGCGCGCAGGCGGCTGCGGCTGCGCTCCAGGAAGGGGAGCACCAGCTTGGGCGCACGCTTGACCAGCACGGAGGCCAGACCATGTGGTGCGGGGAGGTGTTTGTTGATGGAAAGCATTTTTACGACCTGATTCGTCATCCAACTATGAAGCTCGAAGTTCTGAACTCCACGCGCTGAGTTCAGAACTCCAAGCATCGAGTTCGGAACTCCGGGCGTCGAGTTCAGAACTCCAAGCACCGGGTTCGGAACTTCAAGCGTGGAGTTCTGAACTCCAAACGTGGGGTTCTGAACTTCAAAGGTTCAGTTCCGAACCTCAAGCGTCGAGTTCTGAACCTCAAGCGTTGGGTTCCTAGACACCAAGCACCGGGTTCGGAACTTCAAGTGTCGAGTTCTGATCTCCAAGCGTGGAGTTTTGATCTCGGCGTGGCAGCGCATTTCTCATTTCACCCCCTGCCGGGAGCGACTCACTTTCTTTGTCTTGCCAAAGAAAAGTAGGTCGTGCCCGGCAGGGTACGAAAAGGGGATGGACCACCAAGGCCCTTTCCCCAAAAACTCAAAACAAAAAGTACCTCTGCGCCATCGGCAACACCTCCGCCGGCTCACAAGTCAACACCGTCCCATCCGCCACCACCTGATACGTCTCCGGGTCCACAGTAATGTCAGGCCGCCAGTCGTTATGAATCATGTCCGCCTTGCTCACAGTACGCGTGCCCTTGACCACCGCTGTCGTCTTGGCCAACCCATACTGCTCCGCCACGCCAGCCGCAGCAGCTGATTGCGACAGAAACGTCAACGACGTCCGCCCCAGCGCCCCGCCCGCCGACCCAAACATCGGCCGATAGTGCACCGGCTGCGGTGTCGGGATCGACGCATTCGCATCGCCCATCGCCGCAGAGGCAATCATCCCGCCCTTGAGGATCAGGCTCGGCTTCACGCCAAAGAACGCCGGCTTCCACAGCACGAGGTCTGCCCACTTGCCGACTTCAACCGAGCCGACTTCATGTGCGATGCCGTGCGTGAGCGCGGGGTTGATCGTGTACTTCGCCACGTACCGCTTGACGCGGAAATTGTCATGCCCGCCGCGCGCATCGTTCGGATCACCGGCCAGCTTGCCGCGCTGCACCTTCATCTTGTGGGCGGTCTGCCACGTACGCAGTACGACTTCGCCGACGCGGCCCATGGCTTGCGAGTCGCTGGAGATCATCGAGAACGCGCCGAGGTCGTGCAGGATGTCTTCGGCGGCAATCGTCTCGCGGCGGATGCGGCTCTCGGCAAAGGCGATGTCTTCGGCGATGGACGCATCGAGGTGATGGCACACCATCAGCATGTCCAGGTGCTCGTCCAGCGTGTTGACGGTGAACGGCCGCGTCGGGTTGGTCGACGACGGCAGTACGTTCGATTCACCGCACACGCGGATGATGTCGGGCGCGTGCCCGCCGCCCGCGCCTTCGGTGTGATACGTGTGGATCGTGCGGCCTTTGAATGCGGCGACGGTGGCCTCGACAAAGCCCGATTCGTTCAACGTATCGGTGTGGATGGCGACCTGCGTGTCGGTGTCGTCCGCCACGCCCAGGCAGCAGTCGATGGCGGCAGGCGTGGAGCCCCAGTCTTCGTGCAGCTTCAGGCCGATGGCGCCTGCGTCGATCTGCTCGCGCAGCGCGCCCGGCAGGCTGCCGTTGCCCTTGCCCAGGAAGCCGATGTTCATCGGGTACGCATCCGCGGCCTGCAGCATGCGCTGCATGTACCACGGGCCCGGCGTGCAGGTGGTGGCGTAGGTGCCGGTGGCGGGGCCGGTGCCGCCGCCGATCATCGTCGTCACGCCACTGTTGAGCGCCTCGTCGATCTGCTGCGGGCAGATGAAGTGGATGTGCGAGTCGACGCCGCCAGCGGTGACGATCATGCCCTCGCCCGCGATGATCTCGGTGCCGGGGCCGATGACGATGGTCACGCCGGGCTGGATGTCCGGATTGCCCGCCTTGCCGATCGCCGAGATGCGGCCGTGCTTCAGGCCGATGTCGGCCTTGACGATGCCCCAGTGGTCGATGATCAGCGCGTTGGTGATGACGGTGTCGGCGCAGTCCTTCGATTCGCGCTGGCTCTGACCCATGCCGTCGCGGATGACCTTACCGCCGCCGAATTTCACTTCCTCGCCGTAGAGGGTGAAGTCGCGTTCGACTTCGACGATGAGTTCGGTATCGGCCAGGCGCACGCGGTCGCCGGTCGTGGGGCCGAACATTTCCGCATACGCGCGGCGATTGATCTTCAATGTCATGTCCGTGTCTCGCTCAAAGCTTGCCCATCACGCGGCCGGCAAAGCCGTAGACCACGCGGTCACCGGCCAGCGCCACGAGTTCGACCGTGCGCTCCTGCCCCGGCTCGAAGCGCACGGCGGTGCCGGCGGCGATATTGAGCCGATACCCGCGCGCGGCTTCGCGGTCAAAGCGCAGCGCGTCATTCACTTCATAGAAGTGGTAGTGCGAGCCGATCTGCACGGGGCGGTCGCCGGTGTTGGCCACCGTGACCGTCACCGTCGCGCGGCCTGCATTGAGTTCGAGATCGCCGTCTTGCGGCAGGAGTTCACCGGGGATCATGGTGCAAGCCCCCTCAGATGGCCGTGACGAGCAGGCCTGCGCCGTACAGCGCCACGCCCACGCCCGACAGACGCGCCAGCCATGCCAGACGCGGCTTCAGCGCAAAGCCCGCGCCGATGCCGGCGGTGTGCAGCAGCGCCGTCGCCACGGCAAAGCCGCCGACGAAATACGGGAACATGGCCTGCGCCCCGGCGGGGAATTCCGTGCCGTGCGCATAGCCATGGAACAGCGCGAACGCGCCGCACAGCAGCGCACCGCCCCACGTCGGCAGCTGCGCGCGTGCGGCAATCAGCAGGCCGAACACGAGCAGCGATGCGGCGATCATCGGCTCCGCCATCGGCACCGCCACGCCGCCTGCGCCCAGCAGCGCGCCCAGGATCATCAACGCGACAAAGGCGACGGGCGCCCACAGCGCATCGCGCACCGAGCGCGAGGCCAGTGCGCTCCACACGCCCACGGCCACCATCGCCAGCAAGTGGTCTGCGCCTGTGAGCGGATGCAGGAACCCGGCGAGCAGGCTGCCCTCAGCGGTATGGCCCGGATGCCCCGGGTGGGCAAACGCGATGGAGGCGCCAAACGTAAGCGCGATGGCCGCAGCGGGCCGGACGAAGCGAGACAGGGTTGGCGTCATGGCAGGACTCGTAGTGGTGAGTGGCGTGCGGACTTCAAACTTGGAAATCAAAATTCAAACGATGGGGTGGTGGACGGTGACGAGCTTCGTGCCGTCCGGGAACGTGGCTTCGACCTGGATGTCGGGAATCATCTCGGCCACGCCGTCCATCACGTCATTGCGCGTGAGAAGCGTCGTGCCGTAGTGCATCAACTCGGCGACCGTCTTGCCATCGCGTGCGCCTTCCATGATGGCGGCGCTGATGAAGGCGACGGCTTCCGGGTAATTGAGCTTGAGGCCGCGGCCCTTGCGGCGCTCGGCCAGCAAGGCGGCGGTGAAGATCAGCAGCTTGTCTTTTTCGCGCGGGGTCAGTTCCACGAGGGGCTCTCTTCGGTGAGGGTCAATTCAGTTCAGTGCAGATCGGGCGATGCGAGGTCGGGTCGCCAACATGTGGCCGTCATGTAGACCAGAGGCGCAGCGGACGGCCCGCCACGCCATGCATCGGTTCGCGCAGCGCAAGCCACGTCTGTGACAGCAACGCGCGCGCATCTTCGGGCCGGCGTGCGAGCACGCGCAGCAACAAAACGTTTGGCAGGCCGGGCGCATCTTGCGTGAGACACGTGACGCCCGCGCGCAGGTCGGCGTTGTACGGCAGGTGCTCGGCCATCGATTCGGCGAGGGCTTCGGTGGCGCCCTCGCCCACGGCCCACAGCGTGCCGACCACGTGGAAGCCGGCCATGCCCGTCGTCGCATTCAGCACGGGCGATTGCGCGTCGAACGCGGCAGACTCGATCCACAGCGGCTGACCGTTGCAACGCAGAGCGGTGCGCATGGCGATGCGGCCTTCGGCCCATGATTCACCGGCGGCGTGGCGGCCGAGCATGGTGGTGTCCCAACCGATGGCGGTGGCGCCGGGTGCCAGGTCCAGCGTCAGGTCGATGATCGGGCGGGCCTGGTTGAAAACGATGTTCTCTTGCGGCAGCCAGTCGAGCCGCGCCCCCGCCTCCGCCCGGATGGCAACGCGCTGCGTGGCCGTGCGGCCGAGCGACTTGTACCACTTGGTGGCGCCGGGCGTGGTCAGCACGGCGTGCGCATCGGCACCGAGTTCGATGTCGATATCGAGTACATCGCCGCCGGCAATGCCTGCAGGCGGATGCAGCATGACGGCATGGCACACGCCCTCGCCTTCCGGATACAGCGCCTTCTGCACCCGCAGCGGCCCCTGATGCCGGCACGTGGCCAGCACGGTGCGCTCACCGCGCCGTGCAAACGCCAGGTGCAGCGAGGCTTCCCAGGACGCGAACGAATCGGTCTGCGGCGGGACAGGAAAATCGGGATGGCGCATCAGGAAGGCAGCACGGCGGCTAGGAATTTTCTCATCATAGCCAGATGCCACAGATTTGGCATTCGACATTTTCCGTCGAATACCGGGACATCAGCCGGGGCATCAAACGGCGACCAGATCACGCACGCCATCAGCTTCCATATTGGCGCCGTCGCCCTGGGCGATGACCTCGCCACGGCTCATGACGACGTAGCGGTCGGCAATGCTGCGCGCAAAGTCGTAGTACTGCTCGACCAGCAGCACCGACATGCCGAACTCGTCCACCAGGCGCCGCAGCGTGCGGCCGATCTCCTGGATGATCGACGGCTGGATGCCTTCGGTCGGCTCGTCCAGGATCAGCAGGCGCGGCTCGCTCATCAGCGCGCGGCCGATGGCGAGTTGCTGCTGCTGGCCGCCAGACAGATCGCCGCCGCGCCGGCCCTTCATCTCCTTGAGCACTGGAAACAGCTCGTAGATGGAATCGGGCACCTTGGACGGCGCGCGCTTGGCGGCCGCGCCAATCAGCAGGTTCTCTTCCACCGTCAGCCGCGGAAAGATCTCGCGCCCCTGCGGCACATAGGCGAGCCCCTGCGAGACACGCTCATACGCGGGCAGCTTCTGGATGGTGCGCCCTTCCCAATCGATCGCGCCGCTGGCGGTGGGCACCACCCCCATCAAGCATTTGAGCAGCGTCGTCTTGCCCACGCCGTTACGGCCAAGCAGCGTGGTCAGCTTGCCCGTAGGGGCGTCAAAACTGACGTTGCGCAGGATGTGGCTGCCGCCGTAGTACTGGTTCAGTTGTTGGACCTGCAACATCGCGTTCTTTCCTTTTGCCTTGAGAAGGCTCTGAAAAACGTAGCGAGCGGTCCGATGTTGGCCCGAGAAGCGCAGCCGTACACGGGTACGGCGAGCATCACAGGGGCAAGATCGGGACGCGCAGTAGCTTTGCGGAGCCTTCTAACGCCCCAGATAGGATTCGATCACTCGCTCATCGCGCTTGACGGCGTCGAGCGTGCCTTCGGCCAGGACGCTGCCCTCAGCCAGCACGGTCACGCGCCCTTCTGCCCCCGCCAGGGCGGCGACAAACTCCATGTCGTGTTCCACGACCATGATCGAGCACGTGCCACGCAGGCCGTTGAGCAACGTTGCAAGCTGCATCGTCTCTTCATCCGTCATGCCGGCGACAGGCTCATCAAGCAGCAGCAGTTGCGGTTGCTGCATCAGCAGCATGCCGATCTCCAGCCGCTGTTTCTGCCCGTGCGAGAGCAGCCCGGCGGGCCGATAGGCCTCCGCTTCCAGGTGGATGCGGCCGAGCGTTTCTTCGATGCGCTGGCGGCCGTCGCTCAGCAGACGCGCGCGCAGCGAGACCCACCAGCGCTTGTCGGCCTTCATGGCCAGTTCCAGGTTTTCCCACACGGTGTGCTGCTCGAACACGGTCGGCTTCTGAAACTTGCGGCCGATGCCGATCTGCGCGATGCGCGGCTCGGTCAGGCGCAGCAGGTCGATGGTCTGGCCGAGGAAGACACGGCCGGTCACGTCGGCATTGCGCGGCCCGGTCTTGCCGGTAATCACGTCCATCATCGTGGTCTTGCCCGCGCCGTTGGGGCCGATGATGCAGCGCAGCTCGCCGTGGTCGATCGACAGCGTGAGCGCGTTCAGTGCGCGAAAGCCGCCGAAGCGCACGGTCACGTCTTCGAGATACAGAATGGCGCCGTGCGAGACGTCGATCGTGTCCGGCTCGACCAGATGGCCCATGCCGGTGGCGGTGCCCGTCTCGGCACGGTCGGGGAGTTCGGTGAACGTGCTCATGCGTGGTCTCCGGCGGGCGGCGTGGCGGCGGCCGCTTCGCTCGGCGGTGCGGCGGGTGTCGGCAAGCGCTTTTGCAGGCGCCATTGGTTCATCAGTCCCAGCACACCGTTTGGCAGATACAGCGTGACCAGCACAAAGATCGCGCCCAGCACGAACAGCCAGTACTCCGGCACCCATGCGGTCAGCAGCGTCTTCGCGCCGTTGACGAGGAACGCGCCGATGATGGGGCCGATCAACGTGCCGCGCCCGCCCACGGCCACCCACACGGCCATCTCGATGGAGTTGCCCGGCGACATCTCGCCTGGGTTGATGATGCCGACCTGCGGCACGTAGAGCGCGCCCGCAATGCCGCACAGCACGGCGGAGAACGTCCAGACGAACAGCTTGTAGCCGAGCGGGTTGTAACCGGAGAACATCACGCGCGCTTCGGCATCGCGAATGGCGGTGACCACGCGGCCGAACTTGGACGTGACGATGGCGCGGCAGGCGATGAACGCCAGCACGAGCGCCACGAACGTCGCCACGAACAGCACCGTGCGCGTCGGCAATGCGGAGATCGGGAAGCCGAGGATGCGTTTGAAATCCGTAAAGCCGTTGTTGCCGCCAAAGCCCGTCTCGTTACGGAAGAACAGCAGCATGGCCGCATACGTCATCGCCTGCGTGATGATCGACAGGTAGACGCCTTTGACGCGCGAGCGGAAGGCAAAGAAGCCGAACAGCCACGCCAGTACGCCGGGCACCAGAATCACCAGCAGCATCGCCCAGGCGAAATGCTCGGTGCCATGCCAGAACCACGGCAGCTCCTTCCAGTCGAGGAAGACCATGAAGTCCGGCAGGTCGCTCTTGTACACGCCTTCGCGGCCGATGGAGCGCATCAGGTACATGCCCATGCCATAACCGCCGAGCGCGAAGAACAGCCCGTGCCCGAGGCTCAGGATGCCGCAATAGCCCCACACCAGATCGAGCGCCAGCGCCGCGAGCGCGTAGCACATGATCTTGCCGATGAGCGTGAGCGCATACGCCGACAGATGCAGCGGGCTACCCTCCGGCACCAGCAGCGCGCACACCGGCGCGCCAATGCACACGATGAGCGACACGAGCACCAGCGCAGACCACCCGCGCCCCGACAGCAGCGGCATGCGCGCCGGGATATCGAGAGAGAACTTGGTCGTCGTCATATCAGGCCTCGGCGCTGCGGCCCTTCAGGGCGAACAGGCCCTGCGGACGCTTCTGGATGAACAGCACGATCAGCACCAGCACGATGATCTTTGCCAGCACCGCGCCATAGAACGGCTCGATGAATTTGTTGATGAGACCCAGCCCGAACGCACCGATGATCGTGCCGGCCAGTTGCCCCACCCCGCCCAGCACCACGGCCATGAACGAATCGATGATGTAGCTCTGGCCGAGGTCCGGCCCGACGTTGCCGAGCTGCGAGAGCGCGCAGCCGCCCAGGCCGGCAATACCGGCACCGAATGCAAACGCGTAGCTGTCGACCTTCCACGTGCGCACGCCAACGCAGGCCGCCATCGTGCGGTTCTGCGTGGTGGCCCGCACGAACAGGCCCAGGCGCGTGCGGTTGAGCACCGCCCACGCAATCGCCACCACGGCCAGCGCAAACAGCAGGATGACGAGCCGGTTGTACGGCAGCACGAGGCCCGGATACAGCGCAATGCCGCCGCTCATCCAGCTCGGGTTCGCCACCTCCACGTTCTGCGCACCGAAGATCGAACGCACGGCCTGCATCAGCAGCAGGCTGATCCCGAACGTGGCGAGCAGCGTTTCGAGCGGACGGCCATACAGGTGACGCAACACCAGCCGCTCCAGCGCAAAGCCGACGATGGCCGCCGCCAGGAACGCAGCAGGCAGCGCCGCGGGCAGATACCAGTCGAACGCGTTCGGAAAGTAGTTGCGGAAAATCGTCTGCACCACGTAGGTGGCGTAGGCACCGATCATCAGGAACTCACCGTGCGCCATGTTGATGACGCCGATGAGCCCGTAGGTGATGGCTAGCCCAAGCGCCGCCAGCAGCAGCACCGAGCCGAGGCTCAGCCCCGCAAACAGGTTGCCGACCAGCTCGGCCTTGCGTTGCTGCGCGGCGAGGCCGTCGAGCGCCTGTTGGGCCGCGGCGCGCAGTTCATCGTCTGCGCCGCTGTCCTTGGCAAGCAACGGGGCGATGCGCTGGCGCGTCTGCGGGTTGGTGTCGCCCGCAAGCAGCTTGAGCGCCTCGAGCTTCTCGGCATGCGTGCCGTCGTCAAGCGCGAGATTGGCCCAGAGGACATGCAGCTTGCTGCGCAACTCCGGATCGGTTTCATGCTTGCGTGCGGCATCGACAATGGGGCGCGACGCCGTCTCGGGATGCGCAAGCAACGTATCGACGGCCTGCGCGCGCACGGCACGATCGGGCGATTGCAGCACGAAGCCGCTCGCCGCGCTGTCCACTTGCGCACGCAGGGCATTGTTCAGTGTGAGGGACTGCAGATCGTCGGCCTTGACGGTGACGGGTTGGCCAGTGATCGCGTCCAGGTACTTCTCGCCGTCCTGACGCACCATGCCGGCGGCAGGCGCGAAGAACAACGCGTCGTTCTGCAAGGCTTGCAGAATCGGCCCGGCTTGTTCGGCGGGCGCAGCGGTCAGCGCGTTGAGCGCCTTGACCTTGGCATCGAAGTCGTCTCCGGCCAGAGGCTTGAGGTCGGCCTGAGTGAGCGGCTGCCCTGCGGCCCACGATTGGGCGGCAGGTACAGCCACCAAGCACAGGGCGCACAGCAGTGCGGCAAGAAAGCGGGTCATGGCAATCCGATGCGTGGCGGCCGGCACGGAGCCCGGCCAGCCACGTCGTACAGCGTCGTTCAAAAGGCGGCCATGCTCGTCACATGGCCGGCCCGCGAGGTCACATCACTTGCTTGCAACCATGTCGGGCTTGCCTTCGTTGCCGGGGATGTACGGGCTCCACGGCTTGGCGCGGATCACCGTCGGCGTCTTCCACACGACGTTGAACTGGCCATCGCCCCTGACCTCGCCAATCATCACGGGCTTGCTCAGGTGATGGTTGTTGTTCATCACGAGCGTGTAGCCCGACGGCGCCTTGAACTGCTGGCCGTACATCGCCTGACGCACCTTGTCCACGTCGGTGGTGCCGGCCTTTTCGACGGCCTGCTTCCACATCATGATGCCGACGTAGGTCGCTTCCATCGGGTCGTTGGTGACGCGCTTGTCGCCGCCCGGCAGGTTGTTGGCCTTGACCCATGCAGCCCACTTCTTCTTGAAGTCTTCGTTGACGGGGTTCTTGACCGACATGAAGTAGTTCCATGCGGCAAGCTGGCCGGCCAGCGGCTTGGTGTCGATGCCGCGCAGCTCTTCCTCACCGACCGAGAACGCCACCACCGGCACATCCTTGGCCTTCAGGCCCGCGTTGCCGAGTTCCTTGTAGAACGGCACGTTGGAGTCGCCGTTGATGGTCGAGATGACCGCAGTCTTGCCGCCCTGCGAGAACTTCTTGATGTTGGCAACGATGGTCTGGTAATCGGAGTGGCCGAACGGCGTGTAGACCTCTTCGATGTCGCTGTCCTTCACGCCCTTGCTGTGCAGGAACGCGCGCAGGATCTTGTTGGTCGTGCGCGGATAGACGTAATCGGTACCGAGCAGGAAGAAGCGCTTGGCACCGCCGCCTTCCTTGCTCATCAGGTATTCCACGGCCGGAATGGCCTGCTGGTTAGGCGCCGCGCCAGTGTAGAAGACGTTCTTCGACATTTCTTCGCCTTCGTACTGCACCGGGTAGAACAGCAGGCCGTTCAGCTCTTCATACACCGGCAGCACCGACTTGCGCGACACCGACGTCCAGCAGCCGAACGTCACGGCCACCTTGTCCTGCGTGAGCAGCCCGCGCGCCTTCTCGGCAAACAGCGGCCAGTTCGACGCCGGATCCACTACCACCGGCTGGAGCTTGCGGCCCAGCACGCCGCCGCTCTTGTTGATCTCGTCGATGGTCATCAGCGCCACGTCTTTCAACGACGTTTCGGAGATCGCCATGGTGCCTGAGAGCGAATGCAGGATGCCGACCTTGATCGGATCCTTTGCCTGCGCAAACGCCAGGCTCGACATGGACAACAGCGTTGCGCCAGCGACGGCTGACAGCTTCAACAGCTCACGACGTTTCATTGCGGCTCCTCTTGTTGGTAGTGAGAACGACTCCCGGGGCCGAAAGTGCAACTACCGTGCCATCGCTTTTCGCTCGCTCGATGGGAAATCGGCGCCAAAACGGTGCCAATACCGCTCCAACTCCGCGCATTGGGGCGTGGTCGTGCTCAGACGTGGGGCAGGCGTCGATAAGCAACAAAACGGGCGAAGCGCAAGCTCACGCGCGCGCAAAAAGAAAGGCCGGCATTGCGCCGGCCCTTGGAAGCCTGAAGAGCGTGCCGCTAGGAGTAGCGGCGCGAGATCGTTTCTGCCACGCACACCGGGCGCTCCTGTCCTTCACGCTCGAACGTCACGGCCCACGTCATCTGTGCACCGGTCAGGGCGGGGGCATTGGGCAGCGGCGGCAGCAGCTCCATCTCGAGCAGCTTCACGCGCGCTCGCACGCGGCTGCCAACCGGCACGGGTGCCGTAAAGCGGACCCGGTTCAGGCCGTAATTGACGCCCATTTTCACGTCGGACATCTTCAGGGCCTTCTCCATCAGCATCGGCAACAGCGACAGCGTCAGGAACCCGTGCGCCACCGGCGCGCCAAACGGCGATTCGCGCTTGGCGCGTTCCACATCGACGTGAATCCACTGGTGATCGCCCGTGGCCTCGGCAAACAGGTTCACCTGGTGCTGCGTGATCTCGGTCCAGTCGCTCACCGCGACTTCCTGGCCGACCAGCCCCTTGAGCTCGTCGAGCGATTCGATGATGCGCATGTGGTTTGTCTCCTCGGGTGGTGGAATGCGCAGCGAATCAGACTTTGGGCCGGCGGCCGAACAAGCCCATGCCAGTCACCGTGCAGACCAGTTCGCCGCGCTGGTTGCGTGCTTCCCAGCGGTTGACCGCCACGCCGCGATCCGGCTTCGACTGGGACGGCCGCACTTCCATACACGTGCTCGACACCGACAGCGTATCGCCCGGATACACCGGCTTGATCCAGCGGATCTCGTCCACGCCAGGCGAACCCATGCTGGCCGCCTTGCTCAGGAAACCCTGCACCATCAGCCGCATCATGATCGAGCATGTCATCCAGCCGCTCGAAATGATCCCGCCGTAGATGCTGTGCTTGGCCGCCTCTTCGTCGATGTGGAACGGCTGGGGATCGTACTGCCGCGCAAAAGTCAGGATCTCTTCTTCGGTGACGGTGTACGTGCCCATCTCCAGCGTACGGCCGACCTCGAAATCGTCGAAGTAAAACTCGTACGACCGCGTTGCTTCTACCATGTTGTCTCCTCCAAATGACAACGCCCCGCACGAATGCGGGGCGCTCGAACTTGCGCTTATGCTGCGTTCTTGAAGCCCGCCAGCGATGCGAACCGTGCCAGGTGGTGATCCACGTCGCCCAGCGTCGTGTTGATCATCGTCAGGCGCTTGAACATGTGCGCGGCCGGCAGCTCGTTCGTCACGCCCATGCCGCCGTGCAACTGCACGGCTTCCTGGCCGACGTCACGCGCTGCCTGACCCACGCGCGCCTTGGCCGCCGACACATAACGGCGGCGCGCCTCGGCATCGCCGTCCTCAAAGTGCGCGGCAGCGAGATACGTGATCGAACGCGCCTGCTCCGCGTGGATGAACATGTCGACCATGCGGTGCTGCAGCGCCTGGAAGCGTGCGATCGGCACGCCGAACTGCTGCCGCGTCTTCGTATATTCGAGCGTGGCGGCATTCAGCGCATCGATCAGGCCGATCGCTTCCGCGCACAGCAGCACGCAGCCCAGGTCTGCGACGGCATCGATCGTCTCCCATGCCTCGCCGACCTTGCCGAGCAGCGTGGCCGGCGCGTTGTCGAAGCGGATGTCAGCGGCACGCAGGTTGTCGATGGTGCGGTAGTCCTTGACCGCCACACCGGCTGCATCGTGGTCAACCAGGAACAGCGACAGGCCGGCAGTGTCACGCGCTTCGCCGCCGGTGCGTGCCGACACGATGAGCTTGCCGGCCTGCGCGCCGTGCACGACGACGGTCTTCTCGCCCGTAAGCGCCCAGCCGCTGCCCTGCTGGGCGGCGCGCGTCGTCACGTTGAAGAGTTCGTAGCGCGACTGGCGTTCGTGGAACGCGATGGCGAGCTTCACGGCGCCACCGGCCACGTCTTCGAGCAGTGCGTCCTGTCCGCCCGCCAGCTTGAGTGCCTGGGCACCGAGCACGGTGGCCTGATAGGGCTCCACCACGAGGCCACGGCCGAGTTCCTGGATCACTACCAGGAGGTCCATCGCGCGGCCGTCAAAGCCGCCTTGTGCTTCCGGCACTGGCAACGCGGTGAGGCCCAGTTCGGCCAGCGCGTCCCAGTGCGCCTGGGACACGCCTTCGGGCGAGTACACCACCTTGTTGCGCGCCTCGAAACCGTAGTCCTTGTCGATGAAGCGGCGCACTGCATCGGCCAGTTGCTTCTGTTCGTCGGTGAACGAGAAATCCATGGTTGTCTCCGTTATCCGTTGCTCGTTAGACGCCGAGGATCATCTGGCTGATGATGTTGCGCTGGATCTCGTTCGACCCGCCGTAGATCGAGGTCTTGCGATAGTTGAAGTAGTACGGTGCCAGGGGCGCGGCATCGTTGTCGCCCGTGATGGCCTGTTGCGTTTCGCCTTCCAGGTAGCTGGGGTCGAACGGCTGGGCATACGGCCCGGCAGCCTCGACCATCAGCTCGGTCAGCATCTGCTGGATCTGCGTGCCCTTGATCTTGAGCAGCGACGCCTCCGGGCCGGGCCCCTTGCCGGCGCTCTCGCTCGACACCACGCGCAGCACCGTCATTTCGAGGGCCAGGAGTTCGATCTCGAGCGAAGCCACCTTGGCCGCGAACACCGGATCCTCCAGCAGCGGCTTACCGTTCTTCTGATGCTGCAGAGCGACGCGCTTGAGGAACGCCAGTTCGCGCTTGGAATTGCCCACGCGCGCAATGCCGGTGCGCTCATGGCCGAGCAGGTACTTGGCGTACGTCCATCCACGGTTTTCTTCGCCGATGAGGTTTTCAACCGGCACCTTCACGTTGTCGAAGAACACCTCGTTCACTTCGTGTTCTTCATCGAGCATGATGATCGGCCGCACGGTGATGCCCGGCGTCTTCATGTCGATGAGCAGGAACGAGATGCCTTCCTGCTTCTTGGCTTCCGGGTCCGTGCGCACGAGACAGAAGATCATGTCGGCGTGCTGGCCGAGCGTGGTCCAGGTCTTCTGGCCGTTGACGATGTAGTGATCGCCCTCGCGCACGGCGCGTGTCTTGAGCGAGGCCAGGTCCGAACCGGACCCCGGCTCGGAATAGCCCTGGCACCACCAATCTGTGCAGTCCAGAATGCGCGGCAGGTAGTAGCGCTTCTGCGCTTCGTTGCCGTACTTCATGATGACCGGCGCCACCATGCTCACGCCAAACGGCAGCACGCCGGGCGCGCCAATCTGCGCGCACTCTTCGTCCCAGATGTGCTTCTGGATGGGAGACCAGCCCGTGCCGCCCCACTCGACAGGCCAGTGCGGCACGGACCAGCCCTTGGCCGCGAGCGCCTTGTGCCAGCGGACGAAATCGTCGCGGTTCAGGCGGCGGTGGTTCAACACCTTGTCCTGGATGTCCTTGGGCAGGTTGGCTTGCAGCCAGCTGCGGACTTCCTGGCGGAACGCATCGTCGGCCGCCGAGTAGTTCAGATCCATGCCTGTCTCCTGTGGTTGGCTCTCCGCTGCGGCAAACCAGCGAAGAACGTTCTTGTCGGACCGGCGCGGACCCGAATCGGGCAACTAGTGCACGGGCTGCTTGAGCGCCTCGGGCACCAACAGCGGCATCACGTCGATGCCCTCCTCTGCCAGCTCCCGCGCTTCTTCCAGCGAGGCCGTCCCGCGAATCCCGCGCTCCGGCGCCTCGTTGTAATGCATACGGCGCGCCTCTTCGGCAAACCGCTCGCCAACGTCCTCCGTATTGGCCAGGACATGGCGGACGGCCTTCAGATAGAGCTGCTGCAGGGTCGCGGCTTGCGCGCGAGCCTCGCTTGCCGCTGCCTTGGCGGTGCCGTCCTTCGCGGAGGTCTCCGCCCGGGACGACGACAGGTTCAGGCGCGGTGCACTCGGCAGGCGCTCAACCTCGGTGTGACCGCAAACCGGGCACGTCAACAGCCCGCGTTCCTGCTGCGATTGGAGGTCGGCATCGGAGCCGAACCAGCCTTCGAAGCGGTGGTCATTGGCACAGCGGAGGTCCAGCACTTTCATGATCGGTCCAGCGCGTGGGGATGAGTGTATCCCCGATTCGGAAATTTGTGAACGGTCGTGCTAATTTTTTCGCACGACCGTTCGCCACAGGATTGACTAACAGAAGATGGGGGCGGAAAACCGCAAGTACAAGCGGATCAGGCGCCACTCGGGGCCCACGCGCCCGACAAGATCTTCTCGAGCCAGAACACCCCGATGATGGTTTTCACGTCGGAGATCTTGCCCTCGCGCACCCAGTCGATCAACTGGCCTGCCGGCGCGATGAAGGTCTCCAGGAACTCGCCTTCGTCAAGCGCGGCATCGCCCTGCTTCAGGTCGCGCGCAAGATAGATGTCGATAAATTCGGTGGAGTACGAAATGACCGGATGGATGCGCGTGAGATAGTCCCAGCGCTCGGCCGTGTAGCCGGTTTCCTCGCGCAGTTCGCGCTTGCCGCATGCCAGTCCGCCTTCTTCCGGGTCGAGCTTGCCGGCCGGGAACTCGATCATCACCTGCCCGACCGGGTAGCGAAATTGCCGCTCCATCAGCACGGTACCGTCATCAAACAGCGGAATCATCATGACGGCGCCTGGATGGATCAGGTATTCCCGGCTGGCATGGCGCCCGTCCGGCAGGCGGACAATGTCCTGCTTGAGCGTCAGGAACTTCCCCTGGTGCATCAAGGCAGACGCAATGGGGGTCTCGCGCAGGCCGGCATCGGCATCGTCCGCGGCGTTGGCGGGGGTGTTCGGGTTCGGTGGGGTGGAATCGGACATGGCAGGCTCTCATGCCGAGACAGAGAGGACCTGCCCGGCGGGTTCAACGGGGATGACGAACCAGGTATTGCCAAGTGAAGCCGGGAAACGCAAACACCAGCATCAGGCAAGCGGTGATCGCGTAGAACTGCCAGCCCTGCGCAAACGCATTGCCCTGGCTCGATTCAATGCCGAAGCCGACCAGCCCAACCACCACATACATGGCAATCAGCTCGGCGCCGCGCAGCCAGAACGGCTTGCGCGGCCAGCGTGCCGGCACCAGGGCGAGCACGCGTTGATTGACGAACGGCAGGTTCGCACACACCAGTGCCAACACGATGACAAACAGGCCGCCCGTCGAGGTGCTCATGGTGCCGGCTACTTTACGAAGCCAGCGTGAGGCGAATGGCCTGGTAGCACAGGCTCATCAGGCCGGCCGGGAAGATGCCGAGCACCAGCACCAAGAGGCCATTGACGGACAGCAGCGAGCGCAGGCCGAAGGTCGCTTCCACGGGGCCCTCGTCGGCCGGTGCATCGAAGTACATCACCTTCACGACACGCAGGTAGTAGAACGCACCCACCAGAGAGAACAGGACCGCCACCACGGCGAGCCACGGCATGCCTGCATCGACCACCGCGCCCAGCACCGACAGCTTGGCATAGAAGCCGACCGTCGGGGGCAGGCCCGCCAGCGACATCATCATGAACAGCATGAGCAATGCAAACCACGGGCTCTTCTTCGACAAGCCCTTCAGGTCGGCGATCTCCTCGGCCTCGTAGCCTTTGCGCGCCAGCAGCAGGATCACGCCGAAGGCGCCCAGCGCGGTCAGCACGTACGTGATGGCGTAGAACATCGACGCACTGTAGGCTTGAGCCGTCAGATCCGGCTTGCCGGAGCTCACGCCCGACAACATGCCGAGCAGCAGGAAGCCCATGTGGGACACCGTCGAATAGCCCAGGAGGCGCTTGAAGTTCGTCTGAACCACACCGGTGATGTTGCCGACGGCGAGCGACACGATGGCCAGCACGATCAGCATGTTCTGCCAGTCGAATGCCAGCGGGAGCAGCCCTTCCACCAGGATGCGCAGCGCCATCGCGAACGCCGCCACCTTGGGCGCGCCGGCAATCAGCAGCGTCACTGCCGTGGGCGAGCCTTGATAGACATCCGGCACCCACATGTGGAACGGCGCCACACCGAGCTTGAAGGCCAGGCCGGCAACGATGAAGACCACGCCAAACACGAGGATCGTCTTGTTGATCTCACCGCTCTTGATGGCGTCGAACACCTTGCCCAGTTCGAGCGAACCGGTTGCGCCGTAGAGCATCGACATGCCGTAGAGCAGCAGCCCCGAAGCCAGCGCACCCAGGATGAAGTACTTCATCGCCGATTCGGACGACACGTTGGAGCGACGGCGCAGAGCAACCAGCGTGTACGAAGCGAGCGACAGCAACTCCAGGCCCAGGTACAGCACCAGGAAGTTGTTGCCGGTGATCATAACGACCTGCCCACCCAACGTGAACAAGCCGAACATGTAGAACTCGCCGGCCGACATCTCGCGATCGTTCAGATAGCGGCGCGTATAGACCAGCGTCACGAACAGCGTCAGCGCGCAGAACGACGACAGCACGTTGGCCATCGGGTCGATCACGGCCATGTTGCCGAATGCGTAGTGCGTTTCACCGGCGGCGGCATTCAACGCAAACCAGACCGTCAGCACCAGCGTGATCACCAGCGAGACCGGATAGGCAACGCTGCTCCGGTTCTTGCCGCGCGCCAGATCGATCCAGTTGACGGCACCAATGCCTAGCGCGAGAAAAATGATTGGGGCAACAGCCGCAATGGAGGAGGACGATTGCATAGTTTCTTCTCGCTGCTTACAGCTTGGTCTGGGCCACGTGGTTCAGCAGATTGACCACGGACGCATGCATGACATCGGTGAAAGGCTTCGGATACAGGCCCATGTACAGGGTGGCGATCGCCAGCACGCCCAGCATGAAGAACTCACGGCAATTCAGGTCCTTCAGCTCGGCTACGTGCTTGTGCGTCACATCGCCGAAGATCACGCGCTTGACCATCCACAGCGAATACGCCGCACCAAAGATCAGCGCGGTGGCTGCCAGCAGACCGATCCAGAAATTGAACTGGACCGAACCCAGGATCACCATGAATTCGCCCACGAAGCCCGAGGTGGCCGGCAGACCGCAGTTGGCCATCGCAAAGAAGACCGACAGCGCTGCGAACTTCGGCATCGTGTTCACCACGCCGCCGTAATCGGCGATCTGGCGCGAGTGCACACGGTCATACAACACGCCGATGCACAGGAACATCGCACCGGAGATGAAACCGTGCGAGATCATCTGAACGATGCCGCCCTCGATACCGATCTCGTTGAAGATGAAGAAGCCCAGCGTGACGAAGCCCATGTGGGCGATCGACGAATACGCGACCAGCTTCTTCATGTCGGCCTGCACCAGCGCCACCAGGCCGATGTAGATGACGGCCACCAGCGAGATCGCGATGATGAACGCAGACAGGCTGTGGCTCGCATCGGGTGCGATCGGCAGCGAGAACCGCAGGAAGCCATACGCGCCGAGCTTCAGCATGATCGCGGCCAGCACGACGGAGCCGCCGGTCGGCGCCTCCACGTGGGCGTCCGGCAACCACGTGTGCACCGGCCACATAGGTACCTTCACGGCGAACGCCATGAAGAAAGCGATGAACAACAGGATCTGCTCGTTCATCGACAGCTTGACCTGGTGCCACTGCAGGATTTCGAACGTGCCGCTGTGGAAGTACAGGTACAGCAGTGCGATCAGCATCAGCAGCGAGCCGAGCAGCGTGTACAGGAAGAACTTGATGGCTGCATACACGCGGTTCGGTCCGCCCCACACGCCGATGATGATGTACATCGGAATCAGCGTGGCCTCGAAGAACACGTAGAACAGCAGGCCGTCGAGCGCCGCGAACACGCCAATCATCAGGCCCGACAGGATCAGGAACGCAGCCATGTACTGGGCCACGCGCTCGGTGATCACCTCCCAGGCCGAGATCACGACGATCACGGTGATAAAGGCAGTCAGCACCACGAACCACATCGACAGGCCGTCCACGCCGAGGTAGTAGCTGATGTGGAAGCGCTCGATCCAGGTCGACTTCTCGACGAACTGCATCGCGGCCGTCGACTTGTCGAAGCCCGTGACGAGCGGCAGCGTCATCACGAAGCTGATCAGCGAGCCGATCAGCGACATCCAGCGGACATAACCGGGATTGCGGTCTGAGCCCGAGGCCAACACCAGCACGCCGAAGAAGATCGGCAGCCAGATCGCAAAAGACAGAACCATTTTTGTAATCCCTTATTTGCCTGCCAGGAACACGAAGTACGTCAGCAGCGCTACCGTGCCGATGATCATCGCGAACGCATAGTCATAGATAAAGCCGGACTGGAGCAGGCGCACGACACTCGCGAACCAGCCCACCAGACGCGCGCTGCCGTTGACGACCACGCCGTCGATCACGCCCTGATCGCCGCCCTTCCACAGGCCGCGGCCGAACTTGACCGCCCCGTTGGCAAAGACGATCTCGTTGATCTTGTCCATGTAGTACTTGTTGTCCAGCAGCTTGTAGACGCCGGAGAAACGCTTGGCGATCGCCGCCGGAATATCCGGCCGCTTCAGGTAGAAGAACCATGACAGCACGACACCCGCCACCAGCAGAATGAACGGTGCCGATGTAAAGCCGTGCAGCGCCATCGCCACCCAGCCGTGGAAGTCTTCGGCCAGCACCTTCATGGCTTCATGGTTTTCGCCGTTGAAGATGACTTCCGAAAAGACCACGCCGTGCTTGAAGAACTCACCGAACAGCATCGGCTGGATCGCCATCGCACCGATGATGACCGACGGGATAGCCAGCAGCACCAGCGGCACCGTCACCACCCATGGCGACTCGTGCGGCTTCTCGCCCGGCGCCAGACCATGGTGCTCGTTGCCGCCGTCTTCCTCTTCGTGGTGCTCGTCGTGATGCTGATCGGCCTTGCCGAAACGCTCCTCGCCGTGGAACACCAGGAAATACATGCGGAACGAATAGAACGCGGTCACGAACACGCCGGCCAGCACCGCCCAGTAGGCGAACTGCGCGCCCGGCAGGTGCGATTCACGCACCGCCTCGATGATCGAATCCTTCGAATAGAACCCCGAGAAGAACGGCGTACCGATCAGCGCCAGCGAACCCACGAGCGACGTCAGCCACGTGATCGGCATGTACTTGCGCAGGCCGCCCATGTTGCGCATGTCCTGATCGTGGTGCATGCCGATGATGACCGAGCCGGCACCAAGGAACAGCAGCGCCTTGAAGAACGCGTGCGTCATCAGGTGGAACACGGCCACCTGGTAGGCTGAAGCGCCCAGCGCCACCGTCATATAGCCGAGCTGCGACAGCGTCGAGTACGCCACCACGCGCTTGATGTCGGTCTGGATGATGCCGAGGAAGCCCATGAACAGCGCGGTGATGGCGCCGATGACCAGCACGAACGACAGCGCGGCGTCCGACAGCTCGAACAGCGGCGACATGCGCGCTACCATGAAGATACCGGCCGTCACCATGGTCGCCGCGTGGATCAATGCGGAAATCGGCGTCGGGCCTTCCATCGAGTCCGGCAGCCACACGTGCAGCGGGAACTGTGCGGACTTGCCCATCGCACCGATGAACAGACAGATGCAGGCCACCGTCAGCATGTGCCAGTCGGTGCCCGGGAAGCCAATGGCGGCCAGCTTGTCACGAGCGGCAAACACGTCTGCGTAGCTCAGGCTACCGCTGTATGCGAGCAGCAGACCGATACCGAGCACGAAGCCGAAGTCACCCACGCGGTTGACCAGGAACGCCTTCATGTTGGCGTAGATGGCCGTCGGACGCTTGAACCAGAAACCGATCAGCAGGTACGAGACCAGGCCCACTGCTTCCCAGCCGAAGAACAGCTGCAGGAAGTTGTTGCTCATCACGAGCATCAACATCGAGAACGTGAACAGCGAGATGTAGGCAAAGAAGCGGTTGTAGCCCGGGTCTTCGTGCATGTAGCCGATGGTGTAGATGTGAACCATCAGCGACACGAAGGTCACCACGCACATCATCATCGCCGTGAGCGAATCGATGAGGAAGCCGACTTCCATCTTCAGCGGGCCGAGCGTCATCCATTCATAGACGGTGCCGTTGTAGCCCGCACCATTCATGACATCGGACAGCGTGAGCGCCGAGAGAACAAAGGCGATCGCAACACCAAGGATGGTGACGCTGTGGGACGCCGCGCGGCCGATCTTCTCGCCGAAGAACTTCGTGCCGAACAGCCCGGCGATCGCCGCGCCGGCCAGCGGCGCGAGCGGAATCGCCAGCAGCAGGTTGGGATTGAGCGTGGTTGCCATGGAGCTTCTTATCAGTGGTTGCGCCGGTCAGCCCTTGAGGCTGTCCAGATCGTCGACGTTGATGGTGTCCAGGTTACGGAACAGCACCACCAGGATGGCGAGACCGATCGCGGATTCCGCCGCGGCCACCGTCAGGATGAAAAACACGAACACCTGCCCCGCCAGGTCGCCCAGGTAATGGGAGAACGCGACGAAGTTCAGGTTGACCGCGAGCAGCATCAGCTCGATCGCCATCAGCAGCACGATGACGTTCTTGCGGTTCAGGAAGATGCCGACGATGCTGATGGCAAACAGCACCGCACCGAGCACGAGGTAATGGGCAAGGGATAGCGAAGACATGTGGGTTCTCCCGGGGCTCAGCTGTTCGATTCAGCCGAAGCTGCGCCAGACGACTTTTCCGCCGGCATCGAAACCAGGCGCACGCGGTCCTTGCGTTGCACGCGGATCTGCTCGGCCGGGTTTTGTGTCTTGGTGTCCTTGCGGCGGCGTGCCGTCAGCGCAACGGCTGCGACGATCGCCAGCAGCAGCACCGCGCCCGCCACTTCAAAGGCGTAGATGTAGTCGGTGTAGATCAGCTTGCCGAGCGCCTGCGTATTCGGGCCGTTGAAACCCTTGGGCAATTCCTGCACCGGCTGTACGCGCCCCATGAAGGTCTTGGTCAGCACCACGGCCATTTCCAGGATGATGACAACACCCACGAAGGCGGCCATGGGCACGTAAGTCCAGAAATCCCGCCGCAGGTGCTCGATGTCGATGTCGATCATCATCACCACGAAGAGGAACAGCACCATCACCGCCCCCACGTAGACCAGCACCAGCGTGATGGCCAGAAACTCGGCCTTGAGCAGCATCCAGATCGCCGCCGCGGTAAAGAACGAGAGCACGAGGAACAGCGCCGCGTGCACGGGATTCTTCGCGGTGATGACCTTCAGCGCTGAGAGCACCAGCACGAGCGCGAAACAGTAGAAGATGATCGTCGTGATTTCCATGATCCTGACGCGTGCCGTTTTGCGGCACGCGCTTGTCCAAAGCCGTGGCGGCAAGATTGCGACTTGCCGCCATAGCTGGTTGGCTCACGAGGAGCCGAAGTCCTTGCGGGAGTTCAACTGCGCCGCCCGCCAACTGCCCGGCGGGCGTCCTGAATCAGCGGTACTTTGCGTCAGCCGCCTTGTTGGCCGCGATTTCCGGCTCGAAGCGGTCACCCACGGCCAGCAGCATGTCCTTGGTGAAATACAGGTCGCCGCGCTTCTCACCGTGGTATTCCAGGATGTGCGTCTCGACGATGGCGTCCACCGGGCAAGCTTCCTCGCAAAAGCCGCAGAAAATGCATTTGGTCAGGTCGATGTCGTAGCGCGTGGTACGGCGGGTGCCGTCGTCGCGCTGGTCGGACTCGATCGTGATGGCCAGGGCCGGGCAGACGGCTTCGCACAGCTTGCAGGCGATGCAGCGCTCTTCTCCGTTCGGATAGCGACGCAGCGCATGCAGGCCGCGGAAGCGCGGCGACAGCGGCGTCTTCTCTTCCGGAAAGAGAACGGTGATCTTGCGCGCAAACAGGTAGCGCCCGGTCAGCGCCAGCCCCTTGAAGAGTTCCTTCAGGAGCAGGCTGTTAAAGAATTCCTTGATGGCAAGCAACATGGTGCCTTCCTATTGTCCCGTTACTTCCAGATATTCCACGGCGACACCAACCAGATGGCGACGACGACCAGCCAGCCCACAGTGAGCGGAATGAAGATCTTCCAGCCCAGGCGCATGATCTGGTCATAGCGATAGCGCGGGAACGATGCACGCAGCCAGATGAAGACCGACAGCAGCAGGAAGACCTTGATCAGCAGCCAGAAGAAGCCCGGGATCCAGTTGAACACCGGCGCGTCGATGGGCGGAGCCCAGCCCCCCAGGAACATCGTTGCCGTCATCGCCGAGATGACGATCATGTTGATGTACTCAGCCAGGAAGAACAGCGCGAACGCCATACCGGAGTACTCGATCATGTGGCCGGCCACGATTTCAGACTCGCCTTCGACCACATCGAACGGATGGCGGTTGGTTTCGGCCACGCCGGAGATGAAGTACACGCCGAACATCGGCAGCAGCGGCAGCCAGTTCCACGACAGGATGTTGACGCCGTGGTCTGCAAAGAAGCCGCGGTTCTGCGAGTTGACGATGTCCGAGAGGTTCAGGCTGCCCGTCACCATCAGCACCGTCACCAGCGCGAAGCCCATGGCGATTTCGTACGAGATCATCTGAGCGGACGCACGCATCGCACCCAGGAATGCGTACTTCGAGTTGGAGGCCCAACCCGCCAGGATCACACCGTACACGCCCACCGAACTGATTGCCATCACGTACAGCAGGCCCGCGTTGATGTTCGATACCACGGCTTCCGCCTGGAACGGCACCACCGCCCAGATCGCCACCGCGGGCATCAGCACCATCAGCGGCGCAATGATGTACATGCCTCGGCTGACCGCGCTCGGCACCATGACTTCCTTGAGCAGCAGCTTCAGCACGTCGGCAATCGGCTGCAGGAGGCCCATCGGGCCCACCCGGTTCGGACCCAGGCGCACGTGCATCCAGCCGATGAGCTTGCGCTCCCAGAGGATCAGGTACGCCACACAGAGCAGCAGCGGCACGACGATGCAGACCGCGCGGACCAGCGTCCAGATCAGCGGCCACCAGCCACCAAAGGTGGCGGTACCGAAAGAAGTAATCGACTCGATCATGTTGACCCTTACACCGTAGCCGCCAGCGCGGACGATTCAACCTTCTCAACGCTTACCGCGCCGAACATCGCGCCCAGTTGAGCCGAGGCTTCGGTGGCGGCAGGCACACGGATCACGCCAGAGGCCAGCGATTTGTCCAGCACGGCCGGCAGCACCACGCTGGCCTGCCCTTGCGTCACGCGCACGGCATCGCCATTGGAGAGACCAAGTTGCGCGTACAGATCGGCCGGCAGGCTGGCACGCACTGCAGCACGTGCGGCGGCCGTCAGTTGCAGCGAACCCGCGCGGCGAACGATCGGATCGGCGTGGTAAATCGGCACGTCGGCCAGGCGCTCAATGCCGGCGTTGGTGACTGCCGGAGCCGTGGTCTGCGCCGTGGTTGCGTTGGACAGACGATCGGCGGCCGGCGTGGCGAGCACTTCGTCACGCACTGCTTCGGAGCTGTCGTACTCGAAGCCCGAAACGTTCAGCAGGTTGCCCAGCACACGAAGGACCTTCCACGCCGGACGCGAATCGCCCAGGCTGCGGACCACGCCGTTGAAGCTCTGCGGCAGGCCTTCACAGTTGACAAAGGTGCCCGAGGTTTCTGTGAACGGTGCCGTCGGCAGCAGTACGTCTGCGTATTCGAGCGCGGCACGCGATGCAAACGGCGACAGCACGACCACGGTATCAGCTTGGTCCAGCGCCGCACGCGCTTGTGCCGGATTGGCGGAGTCGAACTCCAGCTCTGCGCCCAGCAGCACATAGGCGCGAAGCGGTTGCGCGAGCATGGCCGCGGCGTCGAGGCCGTTGCCTTGCGGCAGTGCGCCGGCAATGTAGCCGCCCACGGTGTTGGCTGCTTCGGTCAGGAAGCCCAGCGTGGCACCGGTCTGCTGCGCAACCCATTGGGCCAGCGCGTGCAGTCGCGAGAATTGCGGATGCGCCACCGCAGCATTGCCGAGGAACACGGCCTTGCGCTCGCCCGAAGCGAGGCTCGCGGCAATGCGCTTGGCAACGTCACCGGCTTCGATGCCGTCGGTGCCGCCCGGACGGGCCACGTTGTTGGCAGCCGCCACGGCCACCGCGACTTGCGACAGCAACGCAAGCCACTGCGACGGCGCGCCCAGCAGTTGCGTAGCCGGCATCAGCAGATCTTCACCACCGGCACCGATCACGCTCAACTGCGCGCCCTTCTTGCCGGCCTGGCGCAGACGCGCGGCCAGCAGCGGATGATCCTTGCGCAGGAACGAACCCACGATCAGCGCACGCTGCAGCAGCGAAACGTCGGCGATCGGCATGCCCAGCCACGGTGCGCCGGTCGGCTTGACCGAGAAATCGGACTGGCGCAGGCGGAAGTCGACGTTGTCGCTGCCGATGCCACGCACCAGCTTCTGAAGCAGGAACAGCTCTTCCAGCGTGCTGTGCGGGCTGGCGAGCGCGCCGATCTGCTCGGCACCGTGGTCGCGCTTGATGCTGTTCAGACCGTTGGCGACGTATTCCAGCGCTGTGGTCCAGTCGACGGCCTTCCACTGACCGCCTTGCTTGAGCATCGGCTGGGTCAGGCGGTCGTCGCTGTTCAGGCCTTCGTAGGCGAAGCGGTCCTTGTCGGACAGCCAGCATTCGTTGATCGCCTCGTTGTCCAGCGGCAGCACGCGCATCACACGCTGGTTCTTGGTTTGGACGATCACGTTGGCGCCCAGGCCATCGTGGGGCGACACCGACTTGCGGCGTGCCAGCTCCCACGTGCGGGCCGAGTAGCGGAACGGCTTACTGGTCAGCGCACCGACCGGGCACAGGTCGATCATATTGCCCGACAGTTCGGAGTCGACCGTCTGGCCAACGAATGTCGTGATTTCCGAATGCTCACCGCGGTTGAGCATGCCGAGCTCCATCACGCCAGCGACTTCCTGGCCGAAGCGGACGCAACGCGTGCAGTGAATGCAGCGCGTCATCTCTTCCATGGAGATCAGTGGGCCCACGTTCTTGTGGAACACCACGCGCTTCTCTTCCTTGTAGCGCGATTCGGACTTGCCGTACCCGACGGCCAGATCCTGCAGCTGGCACTCGCCGCCCTGATCGCAGATCGGGCAATCCAGCGGGTGGTTGATCAGCAGGAACTCCATCACGGACTTCTGCGCCTTCACCGCCTTCTCGGAGTTGGTGAAGACCTTCATGCCCGCCGTCACCGGCGTGGCGCAGGCCGGCAGTGCCTTGGGCGCCTTCTCGACCTCGACCAGACACATCCGGCAGTTGGCCGCGACCGATAGCTTGCGGTGATAGCAGAAGTGAGGAATGTAGGTGCCCGCCTGGCGAGCCGCCTCCATCACCAGGCTGCCTTCGGCAACCTCGACCTTCTTGCCATCGATTTCGATTTCAACCATGTTCTGCCACGCTTAAATGTAGGTGGGCACCATGCACTGCTTGTGTTCGACGTGATACGCGAACTCATCCCAGTAGTGCTTGAGCATGCCGCGGACCGGCATCGCAGCGGCATCGCCGAGCGCGCAGATGGTCCGGCCCATGATGTTTTCGGCCACGCTGTTCAGCAGGTCCAGGTCTTCCTGGCGACCCTTGCCGTGCTCGATGCGATCGACCACGCGGTACAGCCAGCCCGTACCTTCGCGGCAAGGCGTGCACTGGCCGCACGATTCTTCGTAATAGAAGTACGACAGGCGCAGCAGCGACTTCACCATGCAGCGTGTTTCGTCCATCACAATGACCGCGCCCGAACCCAGCATCGACCCGGCCTTGGCAATCGAGTCATAGTCCATGTCCGAGGCCATCATCAGGTCGGCCGGCACGACCGGCGCCGACGACCCACCCGGGATGACGGCCTTGAGCTTCTTGCCGCCGCGCATGCCGCCGGCCAATTCAAGCAACTTGGGGAACGGCGTGCCGAGGGGAATTTCGTAGTTGCCCGGGCGTTCAACGTCGCCGGACACCGAGAAGATCTTCGAGCCGCCGTTGTTGGGCTTGCCCATCTTCAGGTAGTTGTCCGGGCCGATCGCCAGGAGGAACGGCACTGCGGCAAAGGTTTCGGTGTTGTTGATCGTCGTCGGCTTGCCGTACAGGCCGAAGCTCGCCGGGAACGGCGGCTTGAAGCGCGGCTGGCCTTTCTTGCCTTCCAGCGACTCGAGCAGCGCGGTTTCTTCGCCACAGATGTACGCGCCATAGCCATGGTGAGCATGCAGCTGGAAGCTGAAACCCGAGCCGAGGATGTTGTCGCCCAGGAAGCCAGCGGCGCGCGCTTCTTCCAGCGCCTCTTCGAAGCGCTTGTAGACTTCCCAGATCTCGCCGTGGATGTAGTTGTAGCCCACGGTGATGCCCATCGCATAACCGCCGATGGCCATGCCTTCAATCAGCGCATGCGGGTTGTAGCGCAGGATGTCGCGATCCTTGAACGTACCCGGCTCGCCCTCGTCCGAATTGCAGACGAGATACTTCTGCCCCGGGAACTGACGCGGCATGAAGCTCCACTTCAGGCCCGTGGGGAAGCCCGCACCGCCGCGGCCACGCAGGCCCGACGCCTTCACGTCGGCAATGACCTGCTCGGGCGAGACCTTCTCGGTGAGGATGCGCTTGAGCTGCTGATAGCCACCACGCTTGACGTAGTCTTCGAGGTGCCAGTTGTCGCCGTTCAGGCCGGCGAGAATCAGCGGCTGGATGTGTCGATCGTGCAGGGAGGTCATTTACTTGCCTGCTCCGTTGGCGGACGCCTTCGCCTGGAGGTCGGCGATCAGTGCGTCCAGCTTCTCGTTGCTCATGAAGCTGCACATGTGGGTGTTGTTGACGGTCATGACCGGTGCATCGCCGCACGCGCCCATGCACTCGCCTTCCTTCAGCGTGAAGTTGCCGTCGGGCGTGGTCTCGTTGAAGCCGATGCCCAGCTTCTTCTTCAGGTATTCCGCAGCACGCTCGCCACCGGACAGCGCGCACGGCAGGTTGGTGCACACGGTCAGTTTGAAGCGGCCCACCGGCTTCGTGTCGTACATGTTGTAGAACGTCGCCACTTCCTCGACCCACACCGGCGGCATTTCGAGGTACTCGGCCACGAACTGCATGACTTCGGGCGATACCCAGCCTTTTTCGCTCTGCGCGACCGCCAGCGCCGCCATCACGGCGGACTGCTTCTGGTCGGCGGGATACTTCGCGACCGCCCGGTCGATTTCCTTGAGAGCTTCTGCTGATAGCATTTTCGTTGCGATTGGTGCGGGACGCGGGGCCTGTTGCTTCTGTCGGCCCCGGCGTGCGTCCTCGTTTCACAGCCGCGCTTGCCTGCGCGTCAAACCGTTCTTTCTTGCGGGTTCAGCGGTCGATCTCGCCAAACACGATGTCTTGCGTCCCGATGATCGTCACGGCGTCGGCGATCATGTGGCCCTTCGCCATCTCGTCGAGCGCGGCCAGATGCGCAAAGCCGGGGGCACGAATCTTCAGGCGATACGGCTTGTTGGCACCGTCCGAGATCACGTAGATACCGAATTCGCCCTTCGGGTGCTCGACCGCCGCATAGGCTTCGCCTTCGGGCACATGGATACCTTCGGTGAAGAGCTTGAAGTGGTGAATCAGCTCTTCCATGTTGGTCTTCATGTCCACGCGCGACGGCGGTGCCACCTTGTGGTTGTCGGTGATCACCGGGCCGGGATTCTTGCGCAGCCACTCGATGCACTGGCGAATGATGCGGTTGCTCTGGCGCATTTCTTCCACGCGCACCAGGTAACGGTCGTAGCAATCGCCGTTCACGCCGACCGGGATGTCGAAGTCGATGCGGTCGTACACTTCGTACGGCTGCTTCTTGCGCACATCCCACTCGATGCCCGAGCCGCGCAGCATCGCGCCGGAGAACCCTTTCTGGAGCGCACGCTCCGGGCTGACCACGCCAATGCCGACCAGACGCTGCTTCCAGATGCGGTTGTCGGTCAGCAGAGTTTCGTACTCGTCGACGTACTTCGGGAAGCGGTTGGTGAAGTCTTCGATGAAGTCCAGCAGCGAGCCGGAACGCGCCTCGTTCAAGGCGGCCAGCGCCTTCTCGTTGCGCACCTTGGATGCCTTGTATTGCGGCATCGTGTCGGGCAGGTCGCGATACACGCCGCCCGGACGATAGTAAGCCGCGTGCATGCGCGCGCCCGACACTGCCTCGTACATGTCGAACAGGTCTTCGCGCTCACGGAAGGCGTAGAGGAACACCGCCATGGCGCCCACGTCCAGCGCGTGCGAACCGATCCACATCAGGTGGTTCATGATCCGCGTGATCTCGTCGAACATGACGCGGATGTACTGCGCGCGCAGCGGCACCTCGAGGCCGAGCAGGCGCTCGATGGCCATGACGTACGCGTGCTCGTTGACCATCATCGACACGTAGTCGAGCCGGTCCATGTACGGCACGCTCTGGATCCAGGTCTTCTGTTCGGCGAGCTTTTCGGTCGCGCGGTGCAGCAGGCCGATGTGCGGATCGGCACGTTGAATGACTTCGCCGTCCAGCTCAAGCACCAGGCGCAGCACGCCGTGTGCGGCCGGGTGCTGCGGGCCGAAGTTCAGAGTGTAGTTCTTGATATCTGCCATGATCGGGCGCCCTTCAGTGCTTCAGACCACCGTACTGATCCTCGCGGATCACACGCGGTGTAATCTCGCGCGGTTCGATGGTCACCGGCTGGTAGACCACGCGCCGCTGCACCGGGTCGTAGCGCATTTCCACATAGCCCGACACAGGGAAGTCCTTGCGGAACGGATGGCCGATGAAGCCATAGTCGGTCAGGATACGGCGCAGGTCCGGGTGGCCTTCGAACACCAGACCGTACAGGTCGAACGCTTCACGCTCGAACCAGTTGGCGGAGTTCCAGATGTCGACCACCGACGGAACGACGGGGAAATCGTCATCGGGCGCAAACACGCGTACACGCACGCGCCAGTTGTGCGACACCGACAGCAGGTGTGATACGGCGGCAAAGCGCGGGCCGTTCCAGGCGCCGTCACCGTAGTCGGCGTAATCGACGCCGCACAGATCCATCAGTTGTTCGAACTTCAGCGATGCGTCGTCGCGCAGCGTGCGCATGACGTCGAGGTAGTCGACAACCTTGACCACGAGAGTCAATTCACCAACCGCCTCGGTCAGGCTCTGAATGCGGTTGCCGAGCGCCTTCTCCAGCGCGGCCTTCAGGGTGGCTAGCTTGTCGGTCATCTCAGCCCTTGCGCGCGATGGTGTTGGTGCGGCGGATCTTCGCCTGCAGCTGGATGATGCCGTAGATGAGCGCTTCAGCCGTCGGCGGACAGCCCGGCACATACACGTCGACCGGCACGATACGATCGCAGCCGCGCACGACGGAATACGAGTAGTGGTAATACCCCCCGCCATTGGCACACGAGCCCATCGAGATGACCCAGCGCGGCTCGGCCATCTGGTCGTACACCTTGCGCAGGGCCGGCGCCATCTTGTTGCACAGCGTGCCTGCCACGATCATCACGTCGGACTGACGCGGCGACGGGCGGAACACCACGCCAAAGCGGTCCAGGTCATAACGCGACGCACCGGCGTGCATCATTTCCACGGCACAGCAGGCCAGGCCGAACGTCATCGGCCACAGCGACCCGGTACGGGTCCAGTTGATCAGCTTGTCAGCGGTGGTCGTGACAAAGCCCTCATTGAGTACGCCTTCGATCGCCATTTCACATCACTCCCAATCGAGCGCGCCTTTTTTCCAGATGTAGACGAAGCCCACGAGAAACTCGAGAAGAAACACGCCCATCGCGAAGAAGCCCGGCCAGCCGATCTCACGCAGCGCCACGCCCCACGGAAAGAGGAACGCAGTCTCCAGATCGAACAGGATGAACAGGATGGCGATGAGGTAATAGCGCACGTCGAACTTCATGCGCGCGTCTTCGAATGCTTCGAAGCCGCACTCGTACGGCGAGAGCTTGTCAGGATCGGGATTGTTCGGACCGAGGACACGGCCGATGGTCATCAGCGCCAGGCCAAGGCCAACGCCGACAACGATGAACAGCAGTACGGGGAAATAGGCTTCGAGGTTCAAGGGACGCCCGCCTTTTTGAATGGTTGCAACAGCACTGCCCGCAGGCGGCGCCTTGTCGCCCCATCAAAGGCGCCGGGTCCGCAGCCTCACGACGCCTGACTGCGCGCCGCCTTGCGGAGGGGCCTGCGCGGAACACTCCCGTTGAACAGACCCCGAAATTTGATTGGTGCCGACGGCGAGACTCGAACTCGCACAGCTTTCGCCACTACCCCCTCAAGATAGCGTGTCTACCAATTTCACCACGTCGGCTGGGGGAAGAAACTCGATCAGGAGGCCGGATCAGGCTAGGCGCCGTTGCCGTTTCCCGTGTTGTTTCAAGCCTTGCATTCTACCGCAAAGCGCAGCTTTTGTTCAATGCACAAACAAAAAACTTATGCTCGGGAGCCCACCGAAAAGCCGACGGCACACCCCCTTCCGTTACATCAGATTACTTGGGAACGGCAGGCGCGGAAGCAGCGGCCGGAGCAGCGGGCGCAGAAGCGGCCGGAGCCGATGCTGCAGGCGCAACCGGCGCAACCGAACCCATCACACCCGCCGACACGCTGCCCTTGTTGGTACCAATCAGCGTCAGCGCCAGCGTGGCCACGAAGAACACCGTTGCCAGTACCGCCGTGGTGCGCGACAGGAAGTTGGCCGAGCCGGTCGCACCGAACAGGCTGCCCGACGCGCCAGAGCCGAAAGCCGCACCCACGTCGGCGCCCTTGCCGTGCTGCAGCAGCACCAGGCCAATCACGCCGAGCGCACTCAGGATTTGCGCCACGACCAGCAGAGTCTTCAGAATTGCCATTTCATTTCTCTCAATAATATGTTGCGAGCGTCAGCGCTTTCACATGACGGCCCGAACGGCCGTTTAAGCGCGGCCGATCGCCACGAAATCTTCTGCTTTCAGCGACGCCCCGCCGATCAGGCCGCCATCGATGTCAGCCATCGCAAACAGCTCTGCCGCGTTATCGGGCTTGACGCTGCCGCCGTACAGAATCGGCAGCCGCTGTGCCACACCCGCATCCCGGGCCGCAACACGTGCACGCAGGAAGGCATGCACCGCCTGCGCCTGCTCGCTCGTGGCCGTCTTGCCGGTCCCGATCGCCCACACGGGCTCGTAGGCGACGACGATACGACCCAGCTGCTCGACGGACAGCGCTTCCAGGACGGCATCCAGCTGGCGGCCCACCACCTGCTCGGTTTCGCCGGCCTCGCGCTGGGCCAGCGTTTCGCCAACACAGACGATCGGGGTGATCCCATGCTCGAGTGCGCGCAGCGCCTTGGTCGCCACTTGTGCGTCCGTCTCGCCGTGATACGTGCGGCGCTCGGAGTGGCCGACGATCACGTAGCCGCAGCCGAACTCCGTCAGCATCGATGCCGCCACCTCGCCGGTGAACGCTCCGCGCGTCTCGGTCGATACGTCTTGTGCACCGAGACCCACCGCCGAGCCCGCCAGCAGCGCCTGACACTGCGCCAGGTAAGGGAACGGCACGCAGACCGCCAGTGCAGCACGGGTCTTTCCGGCAGCCTTGATCTGCTCGAGCAGTGCCGCATTGGTGTTCAGGCTGCCATGCAGCTTCCAGTTACCCACCACCAGCTTCGGTCTAGCGTTCACGTTTTTTGCCCGGTCGACTGTCAAATAAACCCGGCATTCTACCGTGGCGGCAAAAACAGGGTCAATTTTGGCGTCCCGCGGTCAGTCCCAAACCAACATGATCTTGCCGATGTGGGCGCTCGACTCCATCAGCGCATGGGCTTGCGCAGCCTGTGCGGTCGGCATGACCTCATGGATCACCGGCTTGATGCGCCCGGACGCCAGCAGCGGCCAGACCTTCTCGTAGAGATGGGCGGCGATTGCGGCTTTGAACGCCACCGGACGCGGGCGCAGCGTCGAGCCGGTCAGCGTGATGCGCCGGCGCAGGATGTCGGCGAGCGGCACTTCGGCCTTGGCGCCGCCCAGCAGTGCGATCAGCACGATGCGGCCATCGTCGGCCGTGCAGGCGATCTCGCGTGCAACGTAGCTGCCCCCGACCATGTCGAGCACGACGTCGGCGCCCCGCCCCGTTTCTGCCTTGACGATCTCGACGAAATCCTCGGTCTTGTAGTTGATCGCACGCGTGGCACCGAGCTCCACGCAGGCGGCGCATTTGTCGGCACTCCCCGCCGTGGCGAACACGCGATGGCCGAGTGCCGACGCGATCTGGATGGCCGTCGTGCCGATGCCGCTGGACCCGCCCTGCACGAGCAGCGTTTCATCGGCACCGTGTGCGCCTTTGCCGAGCAGGCCGCGATCAAAGACGTTGGACCACACGGTGAAGTAGTTCTCAGGCAGCGCGGCAGCCTCGACATCAGACAGCCCGGTCGGCACCGGCAGCACCTGGCCCAGGGGCGCGGTGCAGAATTCCGCATACCCGCCGCCCTGCACCAGCGCGCAAACCCGATCGCCGGCCTTCAACCCGTAGCGGTTGTCGGCATGTGAAAGATCGCCGCTCACAATTTCGCCTGCGACTTCCAAGCCGGGAATGTCCGACGCGCCCGGTGGCACCGGATAGTTGCCGGTGCGCTGAAACACGTCGGGACGGTTCACGCCGGCGGCACGTACGCGGATCAACACTTCACCCGCCTTGGGCTCAGGCATCGGGCGCTCGCCGAGCTTCAGGACTTCGGGAGCGCCGTACTCGGTAATTTCAATCGCTTTCATGAGAATCGGATCGGTGAGGGTTATGACGCAGCGCGCTTGGGCTCGACAAAGTGCTGCGGGATGCCGCGCGTGGTTTCGCGCAGGATTTCCTGCTTGCCGTGGACGATGGCGTCGGCAATCTTGCCGATATGCAATCTGAGCCACATCTCGGTCGGTGATCCGGAGCGGTAGTCGGCCGGGCCCAGCATGTCGACGCGGTCATCAGCACGCAGGTTGTCGGCCTGTTCGAACGAGCGCGGGCTCTCGGGGTTGTAGACCGCATACGTGCGACCGCCGCCCTTGCGCGCCACCGAGAACGCCGGAATGTCGCTCGGGCCGTCGGCCACATAGATCATGTTGGCGAACGGCACGCGGCGTTCGTCCTCGGCAATCGATGAGTTCACATTGACGGCCTCGGGGTGCTTGTTGACACCCTTGTTGATCTCGAAGAGCGCACGGGTCTTGGTGGTGTTGTCGATGGCATAGATCACCTCCGAGATAACCGGCCGGCCGCTTGCATCGGGGGCCTCCAGGAATTCGCATCCCCACACGCCGTCGATGTAGGGCGCGATGGGGGAGCCTTTGATCATCTCGGTCAGGCCGGTACTGACGATGTAGTGCTCAAGCTTGATGTCGAACGCCTGATACGCCGCGTTTTCGCGCACCCAGGCCTTGCTGCGCTCAAAGAAGTCGGTCACGCCCGGGAAGAACTCGAGGTCGGCCCCGAGCTCGCGCAACGTAGCATTATCCAGACCGCCCATGCGGCCGTCGCGCACATGGCGCAGCAGCACATTGAGGTAGAACGTCTCGTGGTTGACCTTCTGGCCCCGCGATTCGATTGCCTTCGAACCGGCGGCGACCTCGTCCCAGAAGGCCTGCTCGGCGATGTTGAAGCGCTCGAACAGCGGCACTTGCATGTAGCGCGGGATCAGCGTCTTGTCGAAATCCCAGACGATGGCGATGCGATTTTGCTCGAACAGGCGGCTCATGGTCAGGCCCAGGTGGAGAACTCGCGACGCAGTGTAAACAAAAAAACGGCTGGACATCGTCCAGCCGTTCTTCGCTGCGAAAACCGCTCGCTTACTGCTGCTGTTGCTGCTGCTGTTGCGAGACAGCGTCGCCAGCGCCCGGCGCCTGCGGGGCAGCGGCGGGCACGTCGCCTTCTTCAGCCTTGGCGGCCTTGATCGACAGACGCATGCGGCCCTTCTCGTCGGTGCTGAGCAGCTTCACGCGCACGGCCTGGCCTTCCTTCACGTAGTCGGAGACCTGGTTCACGCGCTCGTTGGCGATCTCGGAGATGTGCAGCAGGCCATCCTTGCCCGGCAGGATGTTCACGATCGCGCCGAAGTCCAGCAGCTTGAGCACGGTGCCGTTGTAGATCTTGCCCACTTCGGCTTCGGCCGTGATCGCTTCGATACGGCGCTTGGCTTCGGCCATGCCTTCGGACGACGTCGACGCGATGGTGATCGTGCCGTCTTCCTGGATGTCGATCGTGCAGCCGGTTTCCTTGGTGAGCGCCTGGATGGTCGAGCCGCCCTTGCCGATCACGTCACGGATCTTCTCCGGGTTGATCTTGACGGTGATCATGCGCGGAGCGTGCTCCGACAGCTCGGTGCGTGCGCCGCCCATGGCAGCCTGCATCTTGCCCAGGATGTGCAGACGGCCTTCCTTGGCTTGCGCCAGCGCGACCTGCATGATTTCCTTGGTGATGCCCTGCACCTTGATGTCCATCTGCAGCGCGGTGATACCGGCATCGGTACCCGCCACCTTGAAGTCCATGTCGCCCAGGTGATCTTCGTCACCCAGGATGTCCGTCAGCACGGCGAACTTGTTACCTTCGAGGATCAGGCCCATGGCCACACCGGCCACGTGCGCCTTGATCGGCACGCCAGCGTCCATCAGCGCGAGCGAGCCGCCGCACACCGACGCCATCGACGACGAACCGTTCGACTCGGTGATTTCGGACACCAGGCGGATCGTGTAGGCGAATTCATCTTCCTTCGGCAGCACCGGGATCAGTGCGCGCTTGGCCAGACGGCCGTGGCCGATTTCGCGGCGCTTCGGGCTGCCCACGCGGCCGGTTTCGCCGGTGGCGAACGGCGGCATGTTGTAGTGGAGCATGAAGCGGTCGCGGTACTCGCCCTGCAGCGCGTCGATGATCTGCTCGTCGCTCTTGGTGCCGAGCGTCGCCACCACCAGCGCCTGCGTTTCACCGCGCGTGAACAGCGCCGAGCCGTGCGCACGCGGCAGCACCGACGAGCGGATCTCGATCGGGCGCACCGTGCGGGTGTCGCGCCCGTCGATACGGGGCTCGCCGTTGAGGATCTGGCCGCGCACGATCTTCGACTCGAGCTCGAACAGGATGTTGTCCACTTCCACGCCGTCGGCTTCCACGCCGGCTTCGGCCAGCTTCTCTGCCACCGACTTGTAGACTTCCTTCAGCTTCTGGCTGCGTGCCTGCTTCTGGCGCAGCTGGTAAGCGGCCTGAAGATCGGCCAGCCCCAGTTCCGACACCTTGGCGATCAGCGCTTCGTTCTTCGGAGCGGCTTGCCAATCCCACTCGGGCTTGCCGCCCTCACGCACCAGGTCGTGGATCGCGTTGATAGCGATCTGCATCTGCTCATGACCGTACACCACGGCGCCGAGCATGACCTCTTCCGACAGCTGGTTGGCTTCGGACTCGACCATCAGCACGGCACGCTCGGTACCGGCCACAACCAGATCCAGCTCGGAATGCGCCAGTTGCGCGCGGTTCGGGTTCAGCAGGTACTGGCCATCCTTGTAGCCGACGCGGGCAGCGCCCACCGGGCCGTTGAACGGCAGACCCGACACGGCCAGCGCAGCCGAAGCCGCCACCAGCGCAGGGATGTCAGCCGGCACTTCGGGGTTCATCGACAGCACGTGCACGACGACCTGGACTTCGTTGTAGAAGCCTTCCGGGAACAGCGGACGCAGCGGACGATCGATCAGGCGCGAGGTCAGCGTTTCGTTTTCCGACGGACGGCCTTCACGCTTGAAGAAGCCGCCCGGGATCTTGCCGGCGGCATAGGTCTTCTCGATGTAGTCGACCGTCAGCGGGAAGAAGTCCTGGCCCGGCTTGGCGTTCTTGGCGCCCACCACGGTGGCGAGCACAACGGTGTCTTCCATGTCGAGCAGCACAGCGCCGCTCGCCTGGCGGGCGATCTCACCCGTTTCCATGCGGACCTTGTGGCCGCCCCATTGGAATTCCTTGACGACCTTGTTGAACATGGTCATAGCATCTCCTGTTCAGTATTCGCGGCGAGCTTCATGACGCTTCGCCACGACAAACACGTTCCGGGAGACGGTGCGGTTGCAGAAGTGTGTTTATGCCATTCCAGCGCAGCGCTGGCGCCCAATGCCGCGCTGGAATGACACAAGATTCCGCTTCCTGCCGCCCCCGGTCCCAACGACCGGCTTCATCACCGATCGCCATCATTGCCGGTTGCCCGGCGCAGCCGCCAACGCGGCCGCCAAAAACAAAATGCCTGCATCAGCATGCTGACGCAGGCACTTGTTCATCACGCGCAGTGCGTGAGACCCACCATTACTTACGCAGACCCAGCTTGGCAACCAGCGCGGTGTAACGGTCAGCGTCCTTGCTCTTGAGGTAGTCCAGCAGACGACGGCGACGGCTCACCATCTTGAGCAGGCCGCGACGGCTGTGGTGATCCTTCATGTGCGCCTTGAAGTGCGGCTGCAGTTCGTTGATGCGGGCGGTCAGCAGTGCAACCTGCACTTCCGGGCTGCCCGTGTCGTTGGCGCTGCGGCCGTTATCCTTGACGATTTCTTGCTTGTTGATGTCAGCGACGGACATTTCGATTCCTTTGACTTGCGGACACTGCAGCGCCTCATTAGCCGCCGCCGGTGCCGTGTTGAACAATGATCCGGCCATCCATCCCAAGACCGGTCTGGACGGCAAGACCGCGATTATAGCGCAGAACCGGCCCGCAACGACACTCCGCGCCAGGAGCGCTTAACGGCGCACCATCTTGCACGTGGTCGGCAAGGCGGTTTGCGGCGCGGGAATCACTCTGAGCGTACGGAAGCCGTAGCCCGATCCCTCGATATCGAAGGGCGCAGCACCCGTGCCGGCCCGCTCCATCTGCATCACGACAAGCGGCTGGATGGCCTGATGGTCGTCGGCACGCAGCGTGATCCGGTGGAAGCCGGTGTCAAGGGAAGCGCCTTCCAGTGCACGCGCCACGGCTGTTGCCTCCGTTGTGCCGGCGCGCTCGATGGCGGCCGCGAGCATGTCGATCATCATCTGATCGCGCAGCAGCGGGTAGTCGTCTGCGGGTGCTGGATAGCGCGCACGGAAGGTCTTGTAGAACGCATCCGACTTCACGCCACCCAGGTTCGGATGCCATTCCGCCACGGCCACCACGCGGCCGACCCCTGCCTCGCCCATGGCCGCCGGCGCGCCGAGCGAGTTGCCGTAGAACGTGAAGAACCGGGCCTTGAGCCCCGCATCCCGCGCCGCCTTGACGAGCAGCGTCAAATCATTCCCCCAGTTGCCGGTGATGACCGTATCGGCGCCGGACGCCGCGATGCGCGCCACGTATGGCGCAAAATCCTTCACCTTGCCGATCGGGTGCAGTACCTCGCCGACGATGGCCACGTCGGGGCGCTTTTCGGCCAACTGCTGACGCGCCAGCTGCGCGACCTGGCGCCCGAACGTGTAGTCCTGGCCGATCAGGTAGGCCTTCTTGACGGCCTTGTCGGTGCGGATCACTTCGGTGAGTGCGTGCATGCGCATGTCGGCCGACGCATCGAAACGGAAATGCCAGAAGCTGCACGCCTCGTTGGTGAGCGCGGGGTCGACGGCCGCATAGTTCAGGAACAGCACGCGCGCGTCCGGATGTCGCTCGTTGTAGCGCGAAATGGACGTCGACAAGGCCGCCGCGGCCGATGAACTGTTGCCCTGCAGGACGAACCGGATGCCGGCATCGGTGGCCGCCTGCAATTGCAGCAGCGACTCATCGACCGTGTTCTTGCTGTCGAAACGCACCAGCGCAAGCGGATGACGCCCATCCGGCAGCTTCACGCCGCCGCGCGCGTTCACGCCTTCGATGGCAATGCGCAGATTGCGGTCCACCGCCTCACCCGCATTGGCGAACGGTCCTGACAGCCCCTCGATCAAGGCCAACCGAATGGGCCCAGCTTCAGGCTGGGCCGCTGCGGCCCCGCACATCCCCACAGCCGCCAGCGCGGTCACGAACCAACGAAACACCATGTCAAACCTCCGTGAAGCGCGGATGGTAAAGCGGCTGCGCACGCCAACACAAGGCACGCGCAGCCGCTGGTCAACAGAGGACGGTTCGTCGCAACGGCAACATCCACGCAAGGCGCATCACCTGGCGTGGATGTTCGGGTCGGCGGCGTCGTGGATGGCACGGACATCGCTCTCAAAGGCGGCCGGCACGGCAATCACGCTCTTGGCGTGTCCGGTGCCGCCGCACCCGCTTCGCGGCCCGGCGGGTAACCGGGTGCGCGCTCTGTTGTGATCGTGTAGGTCGAGTCGCTCCTGGGGTGTGCGTTGAGGCCGGCGCTCAGATCTGCGGATTGAGCTTCTCGCTGCTCTTGTCCTGCAGCTTGTTCAGGGCGGCCAGATAGGCCTTGGCCGACGCCGCGACGATGTCCGGGTCGGTGCCCACGCCGTTGACGATGCGGCCGGACTTGGACAGACGCACCGTCACCTCGCCCTGAGCCTGCGTGCCCGTCGTGATGGCGTTGACCGAATACAGAAGCTGCTCCGCGCCGCTGGCGACCCGGCTTTCGATGGCGTTGAGCGTGGCATCGACGGGGCCGTTGCCCTCGGCTTCACCGGTCACTTCCTTGCCGTCGGCCACGAAGACGATGCGCGCGTGCGGGCGCTCACCGGTTTCCGAGCGCTGCGACAGCGACACGAAGCGGAAGTACTCGCCCTCGCTGTGCTGCGCTTCATTGGAGACGATGGCGACGATGTCCTCGTCGAAGATCTCGGCCTTCTGGTCCGCCAGTTCCTTGAAGCGCTGGAATGCGGCGTTCAGTTCGGCTTCCGAATCCAGCTCGATGCCGAGTTCCTGCAGGCGCTGCTTGAATGCGTTGCGGCCCGAGAGCTTGCCGAGGACGATCTTGTTGGCCGTCCAGCCCACGTCTTCGGCGCGCATGATTTCGTAGGTGTCGCGCGCCTTGAGCACGCCGTCCTGGTGAATGCCCGACGCGTGAGCGAAGGCATTGGCGCCCACCACGGCCTTGTTCGGCTGCACGACAAAACCGGTGATCTGCGAAACCAGCTTGGAGGCCGGCACGATCTGCGTGGTATCGACGCCGACATCGAGGTTGAAGTAGTCCCGGCGCGTCTTGACCGCCATCACGATCTCTTCGAGGCTCGTGTTGCCGGCGCGCTCGCCCAGGCCGTTGATCGTGCATTCGATCTGGCGTGCGCCCCCAAGCTTGACGGCCGCCAGCGAATTGGCGACCGCCATGCCGAGATCGTTGTGGCAATGCACCGACCAGATCGCCTTGTCCGAATTCGGAATGCGTTCGCGCACCGAGCGGATCAGCCCGGCGTAGCCCTCCGGCACCGCATAGCCCACTGTGTCGGGCAGGTTGATGGTGGTCGCGCCCTCGGCGATCACGCCTTCCAGCACGCGGCAGAGGAAGTCCATGTCGGAGCGGCTGCCGTCTTCGGGCGAGAACTCGATGTCGTCCGTGAACTGGCGCGCGAAGCGCACCGCCAGACGCGCTTGCTCGTACACCTGGTCCGGCGTCATGCGCAACTTCTTCTCCATATGCAGCGCCGACGTGGCGATGAACGTGTGGATGCGGAACTGCCCCGCCGGCTTGAGCGCCTCGGCAGCGCGGGAAATGTCGCGATCATTCGCACGGGCCAACGAGCAAATCCGCGAATCCTTGACCGACTGCGCAATCGCGCGGATCGCCTCAAAGTCACCATTCGAGCTGGCTGCGAAGCCGGCTTCGATCACGTCCACCTTGAGCCGCTCGAGCTGCTTGGCGATGCGGATCTTCTCTTCCTTGGTCATCGACGCACCCGGGGACTGCTCGCCGTCGCGCAAGGTGGTGTCGAAAATGATGAGTTTGTCGCTCATGGCGGCTCCTTGGTGGGGGTGACGTTTTTGGCGTCGGTCTTGATGGTGTCTCGGATCGTTTTTTGCGGCGCAGAATGCAAAACGCCCCGGCATGCATGGTTGCAGGCCGGGGCGCTGTTGAATCCTGGTTCGCGAAAACTTGGCGGTTTTGCTTGCCTCGTCTTGCGATTTCCTATGCGCGTGTCCCGACCTGATGACCTAGTAGGCCACCAATCGAGACTAGCGTAATCAGAATGGAAATCGGGCGCGAAAGCATGCGAACGACTATAGACGAATTCAAAAATTGACGCAAGCGCACAAAAACGTCACGCACGGATCACTCGTGCACATCGTCGGAAACCTGTTTCGGCAGGCGCGGACTGCCCTGTTGCCCGTGCAACGTGCGCCAGCCCCAGAGCAGGTAGCCTGACACCGCGTAGCCCACGAAGAGCCCGAACAACGCGACCGGCGGGTCGCTGGACACCACGACGAAGAGCACGAGCACCAGCACCATCACACCGAACGGCACGCGATGCCGCACGTCGAGCGCCTTGCCGCTGTAGAACGGCGCGTTCGACACCATCGACAGCCCTGCGTACAGCGTCAGCCCGAATGCTACCCACGGCATCCAGAGCTCCTTGACGGGCAGCTTGTTGTCGATGGCCAGCCAGACGAAACCGGCGATCAGGGCTGCCGCAGCGGGGCTTGGCATACCCTGGAAGAAGCGTTTGTCGACCGCGCCAATGTTGGTGTTGAAGCGTGCCAGGCGCAGGGCGGCCCCCGCGCAATACACGAACGCGGCGAGCCAGCCCCACTTGCCCAGATCCCGCAGGATCCATTCGTACATGACCAGCGCCGGCGCCACGCCAAACGACACCATGTCCGACAGCGAATCGTATTGCTCGCCGAATGCACTTTGCGTGTTGGTGATGCGCGCGACGCGGCCGTCCATGCCATCGAGCACCATCGCCGCGAAGATGGCGATGGCAGCCGTCTCGAAGTTCAGGTTCATCGCCTGCACAATGGCGAAGAAGCCGGCGAACAGCGCAGCCGTCGTAAACGCGTTGGGCAGCAGATAGATGCCGCGGCGGCGCGGGCGCACGATTTCGAGATCGTCGTCATCCGAGCGCGGCTGGTTGTGTCGCAGCGGACGCAGGTGCGTCACGTTGCCGGCGGTGAAGCGCTTCTTGCGGCGGTTGAACGCGGGCATGGCGGCCTCCGGTCAGTCCAGCTCGGCGAGCACCGTGAGGGTGGCGGACACCTTCTCGCCGATCGTCACGCGCGGCCGGGCAGTGAGCGGCAGATACACGTCGACGCGCGAGCCAAAGCGGATGAAACCGTAGCGCTGCCCGCGCGCGAGCGTCTCTCCAACCCTGGTGTAGCAAAGGATGCGCCGCGCAATGAGGCCGGCCACCTGCACGGACGTGACGAGCTGGCCGTCGCCGCGGCGCAGCACGATGGCGTTGCGCTCGTTTTCGAGCGACGCCTTGTCCAGGTCTGCGTTGACGAACTTGCCGGGGAAGTACTGCACCTGCTGCACCGTGCCATCGACCGGCGCGCGGTTGGAGTGGACGTTGAACACGTTCATGAACACGCTGATCTTCAGCGCATCGCGATCGGCGTACGGGTCGCGCACCTGTTCGACGGCAACGATGCGGCCGTCCGCCGGCGAGAGAATCGCGTTGGCCTGCGTTGGCACGGGGCGCGCCGGATCGCGGAAAAACTGCAGCACGAACAGCGTCAGCACCCAGAACGGCCACGCCCAGCCAAAGCCGGCGGCCATCTGCACGATGAGCGAGACGACGAAGATCGCGCCCAGGTACGGCCAGCCCTCACGGGCGATGATGGGATGCGGATACGTGTTGTTCAACTCAGACCTCGACAGCGTCTTGAAGGAAATGCGGCATTCTAGCCGACACGGGGCCGCGCCAGCACTTGAAACAGTATCTGGCGTCCTGGAATCAGCATAAAAAAAAGCCAGCCCGAAGGCTGGCTTTCTCGCACAAGATGCGTCCGATCAGTTCTTCGACTGGTCGACCAGCTTGTTCTTGGCGATCCACGGCATCATCGCACGCAGCTTGGCGCCAACTTGCTCGATCTGGTGCTCTTCGGTCAGGCGGCGGCGCGAGATCAGCGTCGGCTGGCCGGCCTTGTACTCCAGCAGGAAGCTCTTGGCGTATTCGCCGGTCTGGATGTCCTTCAGGCATTGCTTCATGGCCTTCTTGGTCTCTTCCGTCACCACGCGCGGGCCGGTGACGTACTCGCCGTATTCGGCGTTGTTCGAGATCGAGTAGTTCATGTTGGCGATGCCGCCTTCATAGATCAGGTCGACGATCAGCTTCAGCTCATGCAGGCACTCGAAGTAAGCCATTTCCGGAGCGTAACCCGCTTCGACCAGCGTCTCGAAACCAGCCTTGATCAGTTCGACGGTACCGCCGCACAGCACGGCTTGCTCGCCGAACAGGTCGGTTTCGGTTTCTTCTCGGAAGTTCGTCTCGATGATGCCGGCGCGGCCGCCGCCGTTGGCGGTGGCGTACGACAGGGCGATGTCACGCGCGGTGCCCGACTTGTCCTGGTGCACGGCGATCAGGTGCGGCACGCCGCCACCTTGCGTGTACGTACCGCGCACGGTGTGACCCGGCGCCTTCGGGGCGATCATGATGACGTCCAGGTCGGCACGCGGAATCACGGCACCATAGTGCACGTTGAAGCCGTGCGCGAATGCCAGTGCGGCGCCCTGCTTGATGTTGTTGTGCACTTCGTTCTTGTACACATCGGCGATCTGCTCGTCCGGCAGCAGGATCATGACAACGTCGGCTTCCTTCACCGCCTCGGCCACTTCCTTGACCTGCAGGCCGGCGTTGACGGCCTTGTTCCACGACGCGCCGTTCTTGCGCAGGCCGACCGTCACCTTCACGCCCGAGTCGTTCAGGTTCAGGGCGTGGGCGTGGCCTTGCGAGCCATAGCCAACGATGGTGACGTTCTTGCCCTTGATCAGGGAGAGGTCGGCGTCCTTGTCGTAAAACACTTTCATGTTGATGTCCTAATTTTCAGATACTTCGATATCGATGGGGTCCGGCCGCAGCTGCACGCTGGTGCACGCGCCGGTTCAAACCTTCAGAATGCGCTCGCCGCGGCCGATGCCCGAGCCGCCTGTGCGAACGGTCTCGAGAATGGCAGTGCGATCGATGGCATCGAGAAACGCGTCGAGCTTGCTGCCGTTGCCGGTCAGCTCGATCGTGTAGGTCTTCTCGGTCACGTCGATGATGCGGCCGCGGAAGATGTCCGCGGTGCGTTTCATCTCCTCGCGTTCCTTGCCGACGGCGCGCACCTTCACGAGCATCAGCTCGCGCTCGATGTGCGCACCTTCGGTCAGGTCGACGACCTTGACGACTTCCACCAGGCGGTTCAGGTGCTTGGTGATCTGCTCGATGATGTCGTCCGAACCGGTCGTGACGATGGTCATGCGCGACAGCGAGGCGTCTTCGGTCGGGGCGACCGTCAGCGTCTCGATGTTGTAGCCACGCGCCGAGAACAGGCCCACCACGCGCGACAACGCGCCCGGTTCGTTTTCCAGCAGGACGGAAATGATGTGACGCATTACAGGTCCTCCGCGCCGAGCAGCATTTCGGAGATGCCCTTGCCTGCCTGGACCATCGGCCAGACGTTTTCGGTCGGGTCGGTCTGGAAGTCGAGGAACACGGTCCGATCCTTGAGTCGGAAAGCCTCGCGCAGTGCGGGCTCGACGTCAGACGTCTTCTCGATGCGCATGCCGACGTGGCCATACGATTCGGCCAGCTTCACGAAGTCGGGCAGCGCCTGCATGTAGGAATGCGAGTAGCGGTTGTCGTACTCGATTTCCTGCCACTGGCGGACCATGCCGAGGTAACCGTTGTTGAGCGAGCAGATCTTCACGGGCGTGTCGTACTGCAGGCAGGTCGACAGTTCCTGGATGCACATCTGGATCGAGCCCTCACCCGTGATGGTGACGACTTCCTTGTCCGGGAACGCCTTCTTGATACCCATCGCGTACGGCAGGCCGACACCCATCGTGCCCAGACCGCCGGAGTTGATCCAGCGGCGCGGCTCGTTGAACTTGTAGAACTGCGCGGCCCACATCTGGTGCTGACCCACATCGGAGCAGATGAAGGCGTCGCCGTTGGTCAGTTCCCAGATCTTCTCGACCACGTATTGCGGCTTGATGATCTGGGAGGTGCGGTCGTACTTCAGGCAGTCGACGCTGCGCCACTGTTCGATCTGCTCCCACCACTTCGCGAGCGCCGCCTTGTTCGGCTTGGCTTCGCCCGACTGGATCTGGGCGATCATCTCCTGCAGCACGTCCTTGACGTTGCCGACGATGGGGATGTCGACCTTCACCCGCTTGGAAATGGACGACGGATCGATGTCGATGTGGATGATTTTGCGCGGCTGCGACGAGAAGTGTGCCGGGCTGCCGATCACGCGGTCGTCAAACCGCGCGCCGATGGCGATCAGCACGTCGCAGTTCTGCATGGCCATGTTGGCTTCGTACGTCCCATGCATGCCGAGCATGCCCACGAACTGCTTGCTGGTGCCGGGGAATGCGCCCAGGCCCATCAGCGTGTTCGTGACGGGGTAGCCCGTGAGTGCGGCCAGCTGGCGCAGCTCTTCGCTGGCCTCGGCCAGCACCACGCCGCCGCCCGAATAGATGTACGGACGTTCGGCCTGCAGCAGCAGGCTTACTGCCTTGCGAATCTGCCCCGAGTGCCCCTTGTTGACGGGGTTGTACGAGCGCATCTCGATGGTCTTCGGGTACTCGTACCTGCACAGTTCGCGCGAGACATCCTTGGGGATGTCCACCACCACCGGGCCCGGGCGGCCGGTCGAGGCGATGTAGAACGCCTTCTTGATGGTCGAGGCGAGATTGCGCACGTCCTTGACCAGGAAGTTGTGCTTGACGATCGGGCGCGTGATGCCGACGGTGTCGCACTCCTGGAAGGCATCCTGGCCGATGGCGTGCGTCGGCACGTTACCGGTGATGATCACCATCGGGATCGAATCCAGGTAGGCGGTGGCGATGCCGGTCACGGCGTTCGTCACGCCGGGGCCGGACGTCACGAGGGCGACACCGACCTTGCCCGTGGCGCGCGCATAGCCGTCAGCCGCATGGACTGCCGCCTGTTCATGGCGCACCAGGATGTGTTCGATCTTGTTCTGCTTGTAGAACGCGTCGTAGATGTAGAGCACCGCGCCGCCGGGGTAACCCCAGACGAACTCGACGCCCTCTGCCGCGAGCGCATTGACGAGGATGTCAGCCCCCATCATGTCGGCAGATGAACCGCTATTGGCGTGGGAAAATTCCGCGCTTGGCATATTCATTTCAGTCCTTTGCAATTTTCGGCAAAAAATTGTTCGGATGCTCTCTACCGGGCTTGTGGCGCGGGTTTGAGCGGTTGCGCGTCTGCATGGATGGACCGCCTGATGGGCAGCCAGATGAGACAAACCACAGATATTGTGAACCGGGGATGATACTGGAATGCCGCATGGCGGTCCAGCAGCGCCAAGATTCGCCACGTCGGGCCGCCCGCCCAGACACTCGGGGTGTCCGCCGACCCGCATTTTTGCTAGCATCGCAACATTTTTGACGGCCTTGGCCGTCGCTGCCACGCGGCGCTAGGATCACATATGACAGTGTGAATTTCGCCCCGGCTGCCCCACAGGATTCGCACTCGCCGTTGTATGGCCTCTGAACAGGAACTGTCGGCCTTCCTCCTAAGCGTCGAAAAACGCGCCTTCAAGCAGGCGGTCTTTGCGGTGCGCGACGACGATGCCGCGCTCGACATCGTGCAGGACGCCATGATCAAGCTGGCCGAGAAATACGGCGACAAGCCCGGAGCCGAGCTTCCGCTGCTGTTCCAGCGCATCCTGCAGAACACGATCCATGACTGGTTCCGTCGCAGCAAGGTGCGCAACACCTGGGTGAGCCTGTTCTCGAGCTTCCGCTCCGATGCCGAGGGCGACGACACCGACCCGCTCGAACTCATCGAAAGCGAAGCCGGCTCCACAGCGGCGGAGTCCAGCGCCGACAAGGTGGAACGTGCGCAGGTGCTCGAGATCCTGGAGCGCGAAATCGAGAAGCTCCCCACACGTCAACGGGAAGCCTTTCTGATGCGTTACTGGGAAGACATGGATGTTGCCGAGACGGCCCTGGCAATGGGCTGTTCCGAGGGCAGCGTAAAGACGCACTGCTCGCGGGCAACACACGCCCTGGCCCAGGCGCTGCGGGCGCGAGGTATCCGACTATGAACAAGGCAGAACTCCGAGAACGCCGTTTTGTGCACGCCGTCCGCACCGCTCTGAACGAGTCGGCCGGGCAGTTGCCGCCCGATGTGCGCGACCGCCTCGCAGCGGCGCGCCGCACGGCGCTTGCGCACAAGAAAGCGGAAGCCCCGCGGACGGTCCATGCGCCCGCCCTGGCGCTGCCCGGTGGCGGTTCGGCGTCGTTCGAGATGGAAAGCGGCGCCTCGCCGCTGCAACGCGCCGCAGCGTTCCTGCGCCGGTTCGGCCTGCTGTGGCCGACCATCGCGCTGGTTGCGGGCCTCGCTGGAATCTACCAGTGGCAGCAACAGCAGCGCGTGGACGAGCTCGCCGAGGTCGACACCGCCATGCTGCTCGACGACCTGCCGCTGGCGGCCTACGCCGACCAAGGTTTCCACCAGTACCTGAAGCACGATCAGTGACAGGCTGATCGATGAGCAACGTCTTCCACACCCACGGCCAACCACCGCGCGGCGATCGGATCCGGCGTCTGCGCAACAGCGTGGCCCTGCTGCTTGGTACCGCAGGACTGACGGCAGGGCTCGCGATCGCACAGGGCACCAGCGCTTCGGCGCCGGTGCCTGCTGCATCGGGGGTCATCGTCAACGCCCCGGTCGACCTGCCGACGCCGCCTGCAACCAATCCGCGGCCCTCCGTCCACCCGAACTGGTCGGAACTGACCATCGTGCAGCAGCGCATCCTGGCGCCGCTGGCACCGGAGTGGAACGACATGCCGGAGCTTGCGCGCAAGAAGTGGCTGCAGATCGCGCAGGCGTATCCGAGATACACGCCGGCCCAGCAGCAGCGCCTGCAAACCCGCATGGCCGACTGGGTCAAGCTCACGCCCGAGCAGCGCCACCGTGCGCGTGAGAACTTCCAGACCACCAAGTCCGTGCCGCTGCAGAAGAAAAGCGAGGCCTGGCAGAGCTACCAGAAGCTGTCGGATGAGCAGAAGAAGGCCTTGGCGGCCGCCGCCAAGGCGCAGAAACATCCGTCTGCGGTCACGGCGCTGCCCGGCAATGCGAGCCTCGCCAAGGATGCTGCCAAGGCGGTCCATCATGGGCGCACGAAGCCTGGCACGACGCGCACGACGCCGCCTGGCAAGGTGACGGCTACAGCGTCCAGCCCCGCGGCCACGCCGGCTCCGAACGCTGCCTCGGCGCCCGCCGTTGCGGCACCCGCACCGGTAAGCACGCCCCCCGCCCCTGCGCAGCCCGCCGCGCCGTCCACCACGACGGGGGGCGAATCGGGGAGTCCGCCCCCGTCCACGGTGCTCGGCGGCTGAGCCGGCACACCCTTTGGCATAATCTGAACAGCGCCGCGCAAGCCTTGCCGGCGGATGTTGGATTGCGCTTGCCGCGCTCACCCGTTCGATGGCCACTCCCGCTTCCCCTGCTTCCTCGGCTGCGGCGCACGATGCGCTCGCAGCGCCCACCCTGCGCCGCCGTCTAGCGGGCATGCTCTATGAAGGCTTGCTGCTGTTCGGCGTGATGTTCGGAGCGACCGCCGTGTTCCTGCTTCTGCGGGCCATCGTGCCGCCGCTGGCGCGCACCGGCGATGTGGGCCTGCAGGTCTGGGGCTTCCTGGCGATGGGCGCCTACTTCGTCGGGTTCTGGTGCAAGCGCGGCCGGACCCTGGCGATGCAGACATGGCGCATGCGCGTGGTCAATGCCGACGGTTCGCGCATTTCGTTCGGCCGTGCCGTTGCGCGCTACGTGCTGGCGTGGATGTGGGTAGCCGCGGCAGTCGGCATCATCCACCTGAGCGGGGCATCCCGCTGGACGGGTGCGGCCGTGGCAGCGGTCTGTCTGCTCGCCTGGGGCGCGCTGGCGTGGCTCGATCCGCAACGGCAGTTCCTGCACGATCGCCTGGCCGGCACGCGGCTGGTGCGCGACTGACCCCACCCTGCAGGCGGCCGGTTCAACATGACGCGCGCCGACCTGCCCGCCTCCACGGTTCCCCTTTCCTTCCTGACGGCGGCCACGGCACGCCGCGTTGCCGTCGCGCTGCAGTGCGCTGCGACGGTCGCCGTGACATGGGGCCTGCATCACTGGGGCGGATGGCGCTGGCCCATGGCCGCGCTGCTCGCCGGCATCGTGCTGGTGATGGCCTATCTGCTGTCGGTCGGCTGGGCGTTTCTCGTCTCGTCGACGAACCTGGGCGTGGCAATACCGGACGACCCGACGTGGGACCGCATGCCCGTGCCCAGCACGCAACGCATCGGCCTCCTCGGCTTCGTCGGCTGCTGGCTCCGCGAATGTGTATCCGTGGCGTGGATGTTCAACGTGCTGCAGCCGTTTCGCGCACATGCTGCGTTCGATGCGCCGGCGCGTGACGGCAGGCGCGTGCCTGTACTGATGATCCACGGCTATGGCTGCAACCGCGCGGTGTGGCTGCCCATGCAGAAGCACCTGGCCGCTGCCGGCCACCCGACCGAGGCCATCGACCTCATGCCGCTGCTGGGCGACATCGACGACTACGCCAGCGACATATCCGCTGCCGTTGCGCGCCTGACGCACGCCCACGGCCGCGCGCCCGTCCTGCTCTGCCACAGCATGGGCGGCCTCGCGGCACGCGCTGCGCTTCGGCAGTGCGAGGCCGACTTCATCGCGCACGTCATCACACTCGGCACACCGCACCGTGGTACGGCGATGGCGCGCACGGGCCGCGGCCACAACGTGCGCCAGATGGCGTGGGCCAGCCCGTGGCTGCGGCGCCTGGCAGCGTCTGAAACGGCCGCCGCGCGCGCGCGCATCACGTCGATCTTCTCGTGGCACGACTCCATAGTCGGGCCGGCCGGCGCATCGTGGCTCGATGGCGCACGGCACATTGCGTTCTCCGGCATTGGCCATGTGTCGCTGCTATGCGACGCGCGCATACGCCAGGCGGTGCTGGCAGAGCTGGCGCGCATTGAAGCGAGCCTCCCGGCCCCTGCGGCCTGAAACGCGCCACCGGCACGACTCTCGGGCCAACGCCGCCTTGTCTTGCGGCGACCCCGTCATGTGACGGTCATGTTTTTGACATGGCTTGTTCACGCAGCGGTGGCGAAATCGGTCCAACGCAGCCTCCGTTGCCGACATGGTCTCGCCCAATCTGCCATCGCGCCCTGGTTTTCTCCGCCGCCTCGCGCAACGCTTTCGCGCTGCCCTCCTCACCGGTTCCGACTGGAACGCTCCACCGCCCCTGATGCAATTGGCCGCGGGCCTGTCCGCCGCCGGTGCGCTCGGCTCGGCCGCGCCGGCCGGTCGGGGTGACGTGCGAGATCACGAGACGCCAGCCAGCACACCGACCCAGGCGCTCACGCCCGGCCAATCGGCGGACAAGGACACCGACCCGCCTGCCGAGAACGTGCACCGCTACCGCACGATCTGGCTCTCGGACATCCACCTCGGCACGCCGGGCTGCCAGGCCGCCTACCTGCTCGACTTTCTCAAGCACAACGAGTCCGACACGCTCTACCTGGTGGGCGACATCGTCGACGGCTGGCAGCTGCGCAAGGGCTGGTACTGGCCGCAGGCCCACAACGACGTCGTGCAGAAAGTGCTGCGCCGCGCGCGCAAGGGCACACGCGTCGTGTTCATCCCGGGCAACCACGACGAGATGGCGCGCCAGTTCCACGGCCTGAACTTCGGCGACATCGAAGTCGCGGAAGACGCCGTGCATGTGACGGCCACGGGCAAGCGCCTGTGGGTCGTGCACGGCGACCTGTTCGACGGCGTCATGCAGCACGCGCGCTGGCTCGCCTACGTGGGCGACTCGCTCTACACCTTCATCCTGGCCATGAACCGTCACTTCAACCGCATCCGCGTGCGGCTGGGGTTTCCGTATTGGTCGCTGTCGCAATACCTCAAGCACCAGGTCAAGAACGCGGTGAACTTCATCAACTCGTTCGAGCGGGTGATGACCGACGAGGCCCGCCGACGCGGCTGCGACGGGGTGGTCTGCGGACACATCCACAAGGCCGAGATCCGCGAGATCGACGGCCAGCTGTATTGCAACGACGGCGACTGGGTCGAGAGCCTCTCCGCCCTGGTCGAAACGATGGAAGGCGAACTGCAGATCGTCTACTGGACGCATCTGCTCGATGCACCGCGCACGTCCCGCCGCGCACGCCGTGCCGCGGCGGCCACCGCCTGATGGAACCCCACATGACCCAAACCGGCATCGATCTCGTTCAGCCCGCCCTCGCCATTCATCCGACATCCGCCACACCGCAAGGAGAGCCCGTGAAAATCATGATCGTCACCGATGCCTGGGAACCGCAGGTCAACGGCGTCGTCCGCACCCTCACCCAGACGCGGCGCGAACTCGAAGCCATGGGCCACATCGTCGACATGATCACGCCGCTTGAATTCAAGACGGTGCCGTGCCCGACGTATCCGGAGATCCGCCTGTCGATCCTGCCCTCCAAGCGCGTGCGGGAGCGCATCGAAACATTCGCGCCACAGGCGCTGCACATCGCCACCGAGGGGCCGCTGGGGCTGGCCGCGCGCGCCTATGCGCTGCGCCACAAGCTGCCGTACACGACGGCGTATCACACGCGCTTCCCGGAGTACGTGCAGGCGCGCTTCGGCATTCCGCTGGCGTGGACGTACCGCTTCCTGCGCTGGTTCCACAGCCCCGCCCAGGCGGTGATGGCGCCGACGCCCGTGGTGCTGAAAGACCTCGCCGACTACGGCATCACCAATGGCGTGCTGTGGACGCGCGGTGTGGATCTGGACATCTTCACGGCGCAGCGTGGCAACGTCCTGAACACCGCTCATCCGATCTTCCTGTACGTCGGCCGCGTGGCCGTCGAGAAGAATGTCGAGGCCTTCCTCGAGCTCGACCTTCCCGGCTCCAAATGGGTCGTCGGCGAAGGCCCCGCACTGCCCGGGCTGAAGGCGAAATACCCGAACGCCAATTACCTCGGCGTGCTCAAGCAGCCGGAACTCGCCAAGGTGTATGCGTCAGCCGACGTGTTCGTCTTTCCGAGCCGCACCGATACGTTTGGCCTGGTGCTGCTCGAAGCGCTGGCCAGCGGGCTGCCGGTCGCGGCGTATCCGGTGACGGGTCCGATCGACGTGCTGGGCGATTCCCCGGCCGGCGCCCTGCGCGAAGACCTGCGTGAGGCCTGCCTGGAAGCGCTGCGCATCGACCGCGCCACGGCGCGCGCGCATGCCGAGAAGTTCTCATGGCGCGCGGCGTCGGAGCAATTCCTTGCGCATCTGCGGCCCATGCCGGCCTCCGCATCGGGCGATGCCAAGACCGCTCAACCGTCCACAGCCGCGGGTGCCTGAGTCTTGCGTTCCATGAAGCCGACCTCCCCGCCGGAACGGCCGCCGGCGCCTTCTGCGGCGGATGCGTATTCGCCCGCCGACAACCCGCACAAGGGCAATCGCGGCATCACGCGCGCGTGGTTTGCGCTCAAGAATTCCATCAGCGGCATCCGCTTCGCCATTGACGAGGAAAGCGCGTTCCGCCAGGAGCTGACGCTGTGCGCGATCCTGCTGCCGTGTGCGTTCGTCATCCCGGCCACGGTGGTGGAGCGCATCATGATGATCGGCACTCTGGTACTGGTGCTCATCGTCGAGCTGCTCAATTCGAGCGTGGAGGCGGCAGTCGATCGCATCTCGCTCGAGCAGCATGGCCTGTCCAAGCGTGCGAAGGATTTCGGCAGCGCGGCCGTCATGCTGGCCCTGCTGCTGTGCGTGGGCACGTGGGCGGCCATCGCCTGGCCGTGGATCGCGTCGCTGCTGCGCTGAAAAGCGGCACGACAACGTTTGGCGGCGCCGCGCCCGCTGCGGGTGGGGCGTCGTTGCCGCAGCACGATCTCTTATAATCCGGGCACCTACATGCCACGGAGACAGGGCCACCGGCCTTGGCAGTTCAATGGAAACCAAGCAGCACTCCACCGGCCCCCGCCGCACGCGCGATCGCATCCTCGAGGTGTCGCTGCGCCTGTTCAACGAACTGGGCGAGCCCAACGTCACGACCACGACGATCGCCGAAGAGCTCGAGATCAGCCCGGGCAACCTGTACTACCACTTCCGCAACAAGGACGACATCATCAACTCGATCTTCGTGCAGTTCGAGCAGGAGATGAGCCGTCGCCTGAAGCTGCCCGACGACCACAAGGCCACGCTCGACGAGACGTGGGGCTACCTGCAGTACATGTCGGAGTTCCTGTGGAACTACCGCTTCCTGTACCGCGACATCAACGACCTGCTTGCGCGCAACCGCATGCTGGAGCTGAACTTCAAGCGCATCGTCGAGCAGAAGCGCCACTTCGCGATGGACATCTGCCATCAGTTCATCGAAGACGGCGAGATGGAAGCCACGCCCGAGCAGGTCGACGTCATGTGCACCAACATCGTCGTGGTGGCGACCTACTGGCTGTCGTTCCAGTTCGTGCAGCACCCGCGCCAGTACAACGACCCGAACGCCATCCGCGACCACCTGCACGGTGCGAGCTACCACATCCTTTCCATCCTCGCGCCCTACCTGCGCGGCAAGCCGCGGCGTGCCTTCGATCTGCTGGCGGTCAGCCGCAGCAACGATCCGCCGCTCGACACCAGCCACCCTGCACAATGAAATCGATCTGCGTCTATTGCGGTTCCAGCCCGGGCGAGCGCCCGGAATACAAGGCCAACGCCATCGCGTTGGGCAACGAAATGGCCGAGCGTGGCCTCACGCTGGTCTACGGCGGCGGCAACGTCGGCCTGATGGGTATCGTGGCCGATGCGGTCCTGCAGGGCGGCGCCCCGGTCATCGGCATCATCCCGAAATCGCTGGTGCGCAAGGAGGTTGGCCACAAGGATCTGACCGAGCTGCACATCGTTGACAGCATGCACCAGCGCAAGCAGATGATGGCCGACCGCGCCGACGCGTTCATCGCCATGCCCGGCGGCGTGGGCACATACGAAGAGCTGTTCGAAACCTTCACGTGGCTGCAGCTCGGCTACCACAACAAGCCGATCGGCCTGCTCAACGTGGCGGGCTTCTACGACAAGCTGCTCGCGTTCATCGACCACGCCGTGCACGAGGGTTTCCTCAAGCGCCATCACGCCAACCTGCTCCACGTGAGCACCGATCCTGCCGAACTGATCGACATGCTCGCCCGCGCGCCGCGCGAAACCGTCGACAAGTGGTCCGAGCGCCGCGAGCGCACGTAAGCCGCGACATGCCGGACACCTTGCTCAGGATGGCACTGTACGTGTCATTGGTCCTCATCGTGCCGGGGCCGACCAACACGCTGCTGTTGTCGTCGGGGCTCAAGGTCGGCGTGCGGCGGACCAGCCCGCTCATCGCCGCGGAAGCGCTTGGCTATGTGCTGGGCATCGCGCTTTGGGGCTTCTTCCTCAGCGCGGTGTCGGCCGACCGGCCGTGGCTGCCGATGGGCATCAAGCTCATCGCGTCGGCCTACATCGTCTACCTGGCCGCGAAGATATGGCGCCAGAGCAAGGCGCTGCAACATGTCACGGCCAGCCCCGTCAGCTTTCGCGACATGTTCTTCACCACGCTGATGAACCCGAAGGCCCTGCTGTTTGCCAGTACGCTGTTTCCGCTCGAGGCCTTCCGGTCGGCGCAGTATTTTGCGTGGACGATCGCGTCGTTCCTCGTCGTGCTGGTGCCGATCGCGGTCGGCTGGTCGTATCTCGGCGTGCTGTTGACGGCCCGCCGCAGCTGGGCGCCGCATACGCCCACGCTGCTGCGTGGTGCGTCGCTCGTGCTGCTGGCGTTCTCCGGCACGCTCATGTATTCCGTGCTGGCGCGCTGATCGCGCCTAGAACGAGGAGCCCGGCTGCGCCAGGAACGCCACCTCCTCGGGCGTCGACGTGCGCCCGAGTGCCGCATTCCGATGCGGAAAGCGCCCGAAGCGCGCAATGATCTCGCGGTGCTTTTCCGCCCAGACGAGCGGGTCGGCATCGCCTTCCTCGTCGCGCAAGCGCGTGTAGAGCCGGATGGACTCGTCCTGCATGGCCAGCGATTCGCTGTGCTCGAACGGCAGGTAGCAGAACGTGCGGTGAAAGCGCGTCGGCAACTGCGCATCCCAGCCGGCAGCCACGACGATCTGCGCGGTATGCAGCGCTGCCGTGTCGCTCGCAAATGCGCGTGCGGTATTGCGGAACATGTTGCGCGGGAACTGGTCGAGCACCACGATGCGCGCAATGGCTTCCAGCGGCGTGTCCATCCACGTGTCGGCGCCTCCGCTCGAGAGGGCCTCCCACAGCGGCAGGAAGCGCGTGCGGATCTGGGCATCGTACGCGTCGGACTTCGCGAACCATTCCGGCCGCGGTGCGTGCAGCGGTGCGTTGCCGAACCAGAACGCAAGCACGTCGTCGGCAGTGGGCAAGCCGATCATGGAAAGTCTCCTCGAATCGTTCTTGTGATGGGCCGTTCAGCGCGGCACGTTGCGCATCCAGTCGGCGGTTTGCCAGAAGGCCTGCATCAGGCGCATCTGCAGCGCTTCGTCCAGACCGAGGTCCTGCATGGCCAGCGCCATGCAGCGCATCCACTGGTCACGCTCCTGCGTGCCGATCTCAAACGGCAGGTGCCGTGCACGCAGGCGCGGATGACCGAAGCGCTCGATGTAGTGGTTCGGCCCGCCAAGCCAGCCGCAGAGGAACCAGAAAAGCTTGTCGCGCGAGCCCTCGAGGCTTTGCGGATGCAGCGCGCGCAGCACCGCGAACTGGGGCTCGAGGTCCATCAGGTCGTAAAAGCGGTCGACGAGTTCGCGCACGCGCGCCTCGCCGCCGATGAGGTCAAAGGCCAGGGTTTCCTGGCCGGCAGTTGCATCTGTCATACAGCCATCACGTGAAGAGAGTCAGGCATCGCGCAAGGTGGCCATGGCAGGGCGGCGCAGCACGTCGCGCAGGCCGAGCCACCCGCCGGCAAAGGCACAGGCCATGCCGCCAAGGATGCCCACCGGCAAGATCGCCGGGTTGAAACGATACGGAAAATCGAACACATACGCCGACAGCACCCAGCCGATGGCGATGGCGCCCACGCCGGCCATCAAGCCCGCGAGGCCGCCGACGATCAGCACCTCGGCGTATTGCGTCTGGCGGACCACGCCGGAGCCCGCACCGAGCGCCCGCAGCACGCCGGCATCGCGCAGGCGCTCGTCGCGCGAGCCCGAGAGCGCGGCATAGAGCACCAGCACACCGGCCGCCAGCGTGAACACGAACAGGAACTCCACCGCCGCGGTCACCTGGTCCAGCACGCCCTGCACCTGGTTCAGGATCAGCTCGGTATCGACCACCGTCAGGTTCGGAAACTCGCGCACCAGCCTGGCCGGCAGATCGGCCTGGCCGGCGGGAATGCGGAACGCTGTCACGTACGTCTGCGGCATGTCGCGCAGCGCCACGGGCGGCAGGATCACGAAGAAGTTCACGCGCATCGAGCTCCAGTCGAGCTTGCGCAATGACGTGATGGGCGCGTCCACCGGCTGGCCGCCCACGTCGAAACGCAGCACGTCGCCCACGCGCAGGTTCAGCGTCTTGGCGATGCCCTCTTCCACCGACGCTTCCGGCTTCTGGCCGCTGAACCACTGCCCGGAGACGATACGGTTCTCGGGAGGCTGCTCGGTCGCGTAGGAGAGATTGAATTCGCGCTCGACCAGATTGCGCGCACGGGATTCAGCGTAGGTCTGGCCATTGATGGCCTGCCCGTTCACCTGCGTCAGGCGCCCGCGCACCATCGGATAGAGCCTTGGCGCCGCCACGCCGGCCTGCGCCAGCACCTGCGTGACCGGCTCGACCTGGTCCGGCTGGATGTTGATGATGAAGCGATTTGGCGCGTCGGCCGGCGTGGCGTTGTGCCACGAACGGATCAGGTCATTGCGCGTCATGGCGAGCAGCAGCAACGCCATCAGCCCCACCGCGAGGGCCACCGTCTGCAGCACGCTGACGCCACGACGGCGCTCCAGCACGGCCAGCGCAAAGCGCCAGCCCACGCCCAGCGCGCGCCCTCGGCCCAGCGATACGGCGAGCCCGCGCAGGCCCGCGGCGGCCAACAGCGCAAACACCAGAATCGCCCCCGCAAAGCCCGCCGCCGTCAGCGCCCCGAGCTTCACGTCGCGCGCAGAGACCACGAGCAGGGCAAAGAAAGCCGCCGCGCCCAGCGCATACCCGACCCATGCGGCGACTGCGCGCTCAGCCACATCGCGCCGCAACACGCGCAGCGGCGGCACCCGCACCAGGCCGAGCAACGGCGGCACGGCAAAACCGACCAGCAGCACGAGACCCGCTGCCAAACCCACCACAGCCGGCCATGCAGACGGCGCAGGCAGCGTGACCGTGACCAGATCGCCAAGCGACGCGAGCAGCAGCCAGTGCGCGCCATAGCCAAGCGCCACGCCGACCGCGGAGCCCAGCACGCCGATCAGCAGAAACTCCAGCGCGAACGTGCCCAGAATCTGCCCCTGCTTCAGGCCCAGGCACTTGATGACCGCCACCGCATCGGTATGCCGCGCGGTATAGCGGCGCGCCGCCATGGTGATGGCCACCGCGGCGATCATGGCCGCCAGCAGCGCGACGAGCGAGAGGAAGCGTTCCGCGCGGTCCAGCGTTTCGCGCATCTGCGGCTGACCGTTCTGCAGCGATTCGACGCGCACGCCGCGCAGCCCGCGGGTCTTCAGCGCGTTTTCGGCCCACGTGCGGAACGCATTGGCCGCCGCATCCGGGCCTGCCACCAGCAGCCGGTACGTGACGCGGCTGCCATACGTAACCAGCCCCGTGGAAGGCAGATCGGCCATGGGCAGCATCACGCGCGGAGCAAAGTTCATGAAGCCGGCGCCGCGATCGAGCTCCTGCGTGATGACGTGAGCGACGCGGAACGAGCGTGTGCCGAGGCGGATGGCGTCGCCCACGCGAATGCCGAGCGCTTCGAGCAGCGGCGCATCGACCCACACCGTGCCGGCGGCCGGAATGCCGCGGATGGGCGCGCCGGCCGGGTCGCGCGCGTCGTCGCTGACCTTGAGCGTGCCGCGCAGCGGGTAGCCCGCATCGACGGCCTTGATGGCCGCCAGTTGCGATGCCGGCTCGCCGGAAGACGTGTTGGTGAGCGTGCTGGCCATGCTGGGGAAGGTGGCCGTATGCGCGACCTGCAGGCCGCCGGCGCGGGCATGCGCCTCGATGTCGGGCGGCAACGGCTGATCGGACACCACGAGCACATCGGCGCCGATCAGCTGACGCGCATCGCGCTCCAGGCCGGCATGCATGCGATCGGCCAGGAAACTGACCGACGCCAGCGCAGCCACCGCCAGCACCAGGGCGATGAGCAGCAGGTTCAGCTCGCCGGCGCGCCAGTCGCGGCGCAGCATGCGCAAGGCTTGGGTCCAGACGGAAAAACGGAGCATGGGCAACACGGGAACGGGGCGCGGCGTCGCGCAGACCCCGCCATGTTCGCATGAGTTCAGTGGGCAGGCGTGCGCGCCTCGTCGACGTGCCACGGCAGCGCTTCGTCAGCCGTGAGCAACGCGACATGTTCGGTCGCGCGATAGCCGGCAAGATGACCGAGCCCTTCGCGGAAGGCCGGCTGGCCGATGCGCTCCATTAGCTCGCGCACCCACGGCGCCAGGGCGTCGTTGCGGCGCACCGCGAGGTAATACGTCTCGCGCGTCAGCGGCACGAAATGCAGCCCGTGCGCCTCGGCCCCCGGACGCAGCCCGAAGCCGACGTCTGCGCGGCCCTCCTGCACGGCCACGGCGATCTTGTCGCTGGAAAACTCCTGTTCGTCGTAGCCGTTGATCTGATCAGGGTACAACCCCGCCGCAACCAGCAGCTGATCGAACAGCAGACGCGTGCCGGAGCTGCGCTGGCGGTTGATGAAACGCGCCTGGGTGCGCGCCAGGTCGCTCAACGACTGTACCTTGCCGGCCCAGTCGGCCGACATCATCAGCCCCTGCTCCCGGTCGGCCAATGCGATCAGGCGCACGGCGGTGGGCCGCAGCCATTTGCGCAGGGTCTGATGCGCGATCGAGCCGGCGCCCTGCTGCGGCGCCACATAGAAGCCTGCCACCTCGCACTGCTTTTCCTGCAGGCAGATCAGCCCCTCGACGGCGCTGCAGAAGACGGTGTCCAGGTGCGCGCCGTTGCCATGCGCGGCCAGCGTCTGGGCAAGCACCTCGACGGCCGGATCGTGGCTGCCCGAAAAACGGATGCGCGCCTGCGACTGCGAGGCGTCGTCGAGCTCCGACAGGAACTGCCCCATGGCTTGCCGCAGCGCGGGGTCGAGCTGCTCGCGCAACCGCATCTCGGCGCGCAGCAGGCGCTCGCCAAACAGTGTGAGCGACGCGCCCCGGCCGCGCTCCATGTCGAGCAAGGTGCGCCCGAGCATCTCTTCCCACGATCGCATGACGCCCCAGGCGTGCCGGTACGACAACCCGACCTGCTTCGCGGCCCGATGCAGGGAGCCGGTTTCCCGCACGGCGCGCAGCAACTGGAACACCTTGCCGTTGGCGCGCGGATTATCGTCCGGCCCGATCACCGGAAAGACCTCAAACTGGAACGCCATTATGTTGATGATTTCCTATTTACTTCGACCGCGGCCCCAGAGAACAATGCCTCGCATTCTGGGGCGGGCGCATGGTGGCCGCCGGCCGTCCCCGAATTGCCGCAATCATGCAGCATTCGACATAAAGCGTCCACGTGTTCCACATGACCCTGACACCATGCCCGGATTCCTGAAAACCCTTCGGCTGCCTGCGATCCTCTGCCTGACATTGGCTGCCGCCACGGCGGCATATGCTGGTGAGCTCCGCATGGCCACCACCACGAGCACGGAAAACTCGGGCCTGCTCAAAGTCCTGCTCCCCAAGTTCGAGGCCGCCACCGGCGTCCATGTGCACGTGATTGCCGTTGGCACGGGCAAGGCAGTCAAGCTCGGAGAATCGGGCGACGTCGACGTGGTGCTGGTGCACGCCCGTCCGCTCGAGGATGCCTTTGTTGCGTCCGGCGGCGGCATCGACCGGCGCGACGTGATGTACAACGACTTCATCCTCGTCGGCCCGGCCGCCGACCCGGCCCGCGTGCGGGGTCAGAAGAACGTGATCCAGGGCATGGAGACCATCGCCAGGGCCAACGCGAAGTTCATCTCGCGCGCAGACAACTCCGGCACCGACGTCATGGAAAAGGCCTACTGGAAATCCGCCGACATCGACCCGAAGGGCAAGCCGTGGTACGTGAGCGCCGGCCTGGGAATGGGCGAGGTGCTGAACATGGCCGCCCAGATGAACGCCTACACGCTGTCGGACCGCGCCACCTACGGCGCCTACCGCGCCAAGACCGGCCTCGACATCGTGCTGGCCGGCGATCCGCGCATGTTCAACCCGTACGGCATCATTGCGGTCAACCCGGCGAAGCACGCGGGCATCAACTACACCGACGCCACGAAACTCATCGAATGGATCACCTCGCCGGCTGGCCAACAGGCCATTGCCGACTTCAAGGTGAACGGCGAGCAGGTGTTCTTCCCGAACTACGGAAAGGCGCTCGCCGGCGGCAAGTGACGCAGGCGCAAGCGGCGACTGACGGAACGGCGGCTCAGGCCGCCGTTTCCAATTGCGGATGCTGCGGCAGCTCCGCCGCGACCTCGCCGATCATGCGGCGCAGCCACATCACGTCGGGTGCGGCGTGGCTGCGCTCGTGCCACAGCTGGTAGAAACGCATCTTCGGGAACGCCACGGGCGTGGGCAGGATGCGGATCGGCAGGTACTGCGCGCAATGCGCGGCAAATTGCCGGCCGGTCGTGAACACCAGATCGGTGCGCATCAGGACATACGGCACCAGCCCGAAATACGGCAGCGACACCTGGATCTGCCGCTTCAAACCCTGCTCTGCAAGTGCCTGATCGATCATGCTGCGCTGCATCGCCGCATACGGAGCCGGCGCGAGATGCGGCATCTCGACATAGTGCTTGAGCGAGATGCCCTTGCGCGCCAGGGGGTGCTGTGCACCGAGCATGCAGACCACCTCGTCGTCGAACAGCGGTGAAATATGCAGATGCTCGGGCGGCGAGAGCCAGTTGCCGATCACCAGATCCATGCCGCCCTGCTCGAGCGCGGCGAGGTAATCCACACCGGCATTGAGCGGATGCACCACCAGCTTGGCCTGCGGTGCGTGCTTGCGCAGGCGCTCCACGATGTTGGGGAGGAAGAACGCGTCGAGGTAATCGGGCGCCCCCAGGTGGAACGTGCGCGTCGTGTTGCCCGGGTCGAACTCCTGCGACGGCCGGGCGATGCGCTCCATCGCCTCCAGGCTTTGCTGCGCCAGCGTGAGCAGCTCGTGGCCGCGCTCGGTGGGCACCATGCCGTTCTTGCCGCGCACGAGGATGGCGTCCCCGGTGATCTCGCGCAGCCGCTTGAGGGTATTGCTGATCGCCGGCTGCGACTGGCCAAGCTTGACGGCCGTACGAGTCACGCTCTGCTCGGTGAGCAGCGTGTACAGAACGCGCAGGAGGTACGTATCGAGGTGATCTTTGCCGTGCATGTGGACACCGGGCACGGGCGACGCCGTACCGACAAAAACGGGCTGAGGGACGCTGTGAGTGTATGTCACTTGCACGCCGCGCCGCCAGACCACTACCGACGGGTATACCCCGGATTTTGGCTTTCCGATGCGGGTTATCACCTGGGCCAAATATTGCATTCCTGACCCGGTGCTATGGTTCCGTCATACACACAAACACGCGTAGACCCCATGGAGACTCAGCCCATCCGCTTCTTCCACCGCGGCCAGGTGCGCACCGTTTCAGACGCGCCGATCACCCGGACGGTGCTTCAATACCTGCGTGAAGACGCGCACTGCACAGGCACCAAGGAAGGGTGTGCCGAGGGCGATTGCGGTGCATGTACCGTCGTGCTCGGCGAGCTGCAGGCAGACGGCAGCGTCGGCCTGAAGGCTGTCAACGCCTGCATCCAGTTCCTGCCCACGCTCGATGGCAAGGCGCTGTTCACGGTGGAAGACGTGCGCAGCAAGGATGGCTCGCTGCACCCCGTGCAGCAGGCGATGGTCGAGTGCCACGGCTCGCAGTGCGGCTTCTGCACCCCGGGCTTCGTGATGTCGCTCTACGCGCTGTACGAGAACACCGGCAGCAACGCGCCGCCGTCCCGCCAGGCCATCTGCGATTCGCTCACGGGCAACCTGTGCCGCTGCACCGGCTACCGGCCGATCATCGACGCGGGCGAACGCATGTTCGAGCTGCCCGCGCCGGCCGGCATCGACCGCACTCAGCTGGCTGAAACGCTGCGCAACCTGCAGCGCAAGGACACCTTCGCCTACGCCCCCGCCGGTGTCGAGAACGCGCCGCGCTTCTACGCCCCACGCACCGTCTCGGCATTCGCCGCCATCAAGGCTGCGCACCCGGACATCCGCATCCTCGCCGGCAGCACCGACGTGGGCCTGTGGGTCACGAAGCAGTTCCGCGATCTGGGCGACATCCTGTACATCGGGCAGGTGGCCGACCTGTACGCACTGGAAAAGCGCGACGGCTGGATCGAGGTCGGCGCCGCGGTGTCGCTGGAGGCGGCCTACGGCTTCCTCGCCCAGGACTACCCGGAGCTGACCGAACTGTGGAAGCGCTTCGCCTCGCTGCCGATCCGCAACGCCGGGACGCTGGGCGGCAACATCGCCAACGGCTCGCCGATCGGGGATTCGGCCCCAGCCCTCATCGCCCTTGGCACGCGGGTCGTGCTGCAGCGCGGGGAAGCCCGCCGCGAGCTGCCGCTCGAAGACCTGTACCTGGCTTACCAGAAGAACGCGATGGAAGACGGCGAGTTCGTGGCCGGCCTGCGCATTCCGGCACGCGAGGGCCGCGATGCGCTGCGCTTCCGCACGTACAAGCTGTCCAAGCGCTTTGACGAAGACATCTCGGCCGTGTGCGCGGCGCTCGCGATCGAGCTGGACGACCAGGATGGCGAAACCCGCGTCCGCAGCGCGCGCATCGCCTACGGCGGCATGGCCGCAACGTCCAAGCGTGCGACCGAAACCGAGAACGCCATCATCGGGCAGCCGTGGAACGAAGCGACCGTGCGGGCGGCCATGGCAGCCATGTCGCGCGACTACACGCCGCTGACCGACATGCGCGCCACGGACAACTACCGCCGCATCTCGGCGGCCAACACGGTGTACCGCTTCTGGCTGGAAACCCGCGCCGACGGGCCGCTCGCGCCCGAACAGATCAATGTGCGCGCGGTCGAACTGAACACCCTCACCGCTGCCTGAGACATGAACAAGCAAACCGAAGCTTTCCTGCTGGCGGAAGCCGACATCGCGGCGGCGATGCCCGACCAGCGCGGTGCCGTGGTCGGCATCTCGCGCCCGCATGAATCCGCGCACCTGCATGTGGCCGGCACCGCCACCTATACCGACGACATCCCCGAGCTGGCCGGCACGCTGCACGCGGCACTGGGCATGAGCACGCAGGCGCATGCGCGCATCGTCAACATGGACCTCGAGCGCGTGAAAGCGGCGCCGGGCGTGGTGGCGGTATTCACGTCGGCCGATATTCCGGGCACGAACGATTGCGGCCCGATCATCCACGACGATCCGATCCTGGCCACCGACACGGTGCACTTTGTCGGCCAGCCGATGTTCATCGTGGTAGCCACGTCGCACGATGCGGCGCGCCGCGCGGCACGCCTGGGCCAGATCGAGTACGAAGTGCTGCCCGCGCTCCTCACCCCCGAAGAAGCCCGCGCGGCCGGCAAATCCGTGCTGCCGCCGATGCACCTCAAGCGCGGCGAACCCGCTGCGCGCATCGCCGCTGCGCCCCACGCTGAAGCGGGCCACATGTCGCTGGGCGGCCAGGAGCAGTTCTATCTGGAAGGCCAGATCTCGTACGCGGTGCCGAAGGAAGACAACGGCATGCACGTGTGGTGCTCCACGCAGCATCCGACCGAGATGCAACACATGGTGTCGCACATGCTGGGCTGGCACGCCAACCAGGTGCAGGTCGAATGCCGCCGCATGGGTGGCGGCTTTGGCGGCAAGGAGTCGCAGTCGGGCCTGTTTGCCTGCTGCGCCGCGCTCGCGGCCTGGAAGCTTGCCTGCCCGGTGAAGCTGCGTCCGGACCGCGACGACGACATGATGATCACCGGCAAGCGGCACGACTTCCGTTTCGCCTACGAGGCCGGCTACGACGACGACGGCCGCATCCAGGGCGTGAAGGTCGACATGACCTCGCGCGCCGGGTTCTCGGCCGACCTGTCCGGCCCCGTGATGACGCGCGCCATCTGCCACTTCGACAACGCCTACTGGCTGCCGGAAGTGGAGATCGACGGCTTCTGTGCGCGCACCAACACGCAGTCGAACACCGCCTTCCGCGGTTTTGGCGGCCCGCAGGGCGCGTTTGCCATCGAGTACATCATGGACAACATCGCGCGCGCCCTCGGCAAGGACCCGCTCGACGTGCGGCGCGCCAACCTGTACGGCAAGACCACGAACAACGTCACGCCGTACGGCCAGACGGTGGAAGACAACGTCATCCACGAACTGCTCGACGAGCTCGAAGCGTCGTCGGAGTACCGGGCGCGCCGCGAGGCCGTCCGCGCATTCAACGCGACGAGCCCGGTGCTCAAGCGCGGCCTGGCGCTCACGCCCGTGAAGTTCGGCATCTCGTTCAACGTGAAGCACTTCAACCAGGCCGGCGCGCTCGTGCACGTGTACAACGATGGCTCGATCCTGGTGAACCACGGCGGCACGGAAATGGGCCAGGGCCTGAACACGAAGGTTGCGCAGGTGGTCGCGCACGAACTGGGCGTGGCGTTCACGCGCATTCGCGTCACGGCCACGGACACCAGCAAGGTGGCCAACACCTCGGCCACCGCCGCGTCCACGGGCAGCGACCTGAACGGCAAGGCCGCGCAGGATGCCGCCCGCCAGATCCGCGAGCGTCTCACCGCATTTGCCGCGCAGCACTACGACGTACCTGCCAGCAGCGTCGCGTTCGTGGCCGACCAGGTGGAGATCGGGCCTCGCCGCGTGCCGTTCGACGAACTGATCCGCCTTGCCTACATCGCGCGCGTGCAGTTGTGGTCGGACGGCTTCTACGCCACGCCCAAGCTGCACTGGGACCAGGCCAGGCTGCAGGGCCGTCCGTTCTACTACTACGCCTATGGCGCAGCAGTGTCGGAAGTGGTGGTCGATACGCTGACCGGCGAATGGCGCCTGCTGCGCGCCGATGTGCTGCACGACGCCGGCCGCTCGATCAACCCGGCCATCGACATTGGCCAGGTGGAAGGCGCGTTCATCCAGGGCATGGGCTGGCTGACGACCGAAGAACTGTGGTGGAACAAGAACGGCAAGCTGATGACGCATGCGCCGTCCACCTACAAGATCCCGACCGTCAACGACTGCCCGCCGGATTTCCGCGTGCGCTTGTTCAACAACGCCAACGTGGAAGACAGCATCCACCGCTCCAAGGCGTTGGGCGAGCCCCCGCTGCTGCTGCCGTTCTCGGTATTCTTCGCCATTCGCGACGCGGTGGCCGCCGTGGGCGACGGCCGCACCAATCCGCCGCTGAACGCGCCAGCCACGTGCGAGGAAATCCTCAAGGCCATCGACGCGATCCGCAGCGCCCCGCTGACCGTCTGAGCCCGAGACCGAGGCCACCATGGACCACACACAACTGCGCCCCTTCCGCTTTGCCGACGTGCTGGCCACCGTGCAGGCGGGGCAGCCGTGCGTACTGGTCACGGTGACGGACGTGCAGGGCTCCGCCCCGCGTGAGGCGGGCACGCTCATGCTGGTGTGCGCGGACGGCTTCTTCGGCACCATCGGCGGCGGCCACCTCGAATGGCGCGCGATCGAGATCGCCCAGGCGATGATGGCGGCGCACGAAGCCAGCGGCGAAGCGCGCCGCCAGTTCGTGCGCATCCCGCTTGGGCCCGCGCTCGGCCAGTGTTGCGGCGGCGTGGTGCGCCTGTCGCTCGAACGGCTCGATGCGCGCGATGCGCAGTGGATCGCCCTGGCCGATGACGCCATGCGCCAGCGTCGCAGCCTGCGCCGTTCCGTATCGGCCGACCCGTCGGTGCCCGTTACGGCCGCCATTGGCGATGCCGCGGCGGCCGGCGTGCAGTTCGATGCGGTGGGCTTCACGCAGACCATCCTGCCGCCCGACATGTCGATCGTGCTGTGCGGCGCGGGCCATGTCGGCCACGCCATCGTGCGCGCGCTGGCCAATCTGCCCTGCCGCGTGACATGGGTGGACGAGCGCGACGCGATGTTCCCCGCCGATGTACCGCCGAACGTCGTCATCGAAGCCAGCGATACGCCGGAAGCCGTGATCGACCACGCGCCGGCCGGCAGCTACTTCCTGGTCATGACGCACAACCATGCGCTGGACCTCGCGCTGTGCGAACGCATCATGCGCCGCACGGACTTCGCCTACTTCGGTCTCATCGGCTCCAAGACCAAGCGCGCCCGCTTCGAGCACCGCATGGTCGAACACGGCGTCGACCCCGCACGCCTGCCGGAAATGGTCTGCCCGATTGGGATTGCTGGCATCGCCGACAAGGCGCCGGATATCATTGCGGTCTCCGTCGTCGCGCAACTGCTGCAGGTGCGAGAGCTGCAACAGCACGCGCTCACCACTGCCAGCGGCGGCGCGATAGTCCCCTACCGCACTCCTACGCCAGTCTGATCATGCCGATCTCGCCAGCCCTTGCCGAACGCATCGCCACCAGCCCGAAGGCCGAACTGCACATCCACATCGAAGGCTCGCTCGAACCCGAACTGATGTTCGCGCTGGCCGAGCGCAACGGCGTCAAGCTGCCGTATGCCTCCGTCGAGGAAGTGCGCGCGGCGTATGCCTTCGACGACCTGCAATCGTTCCTCGACCTGTACTACGCGGGCGCAAGCGTGCTGCTCACCGAGCAGGATTTCTACGACATGACCGCCGCGTATGTGGCGCGTGCCGTGGCCGACAACGTCCGCCACGCCGAGATCTTCTTCGACCCGCAGACCCACACCGCGCGCAACGTGCCGATGCACGTGGTCATCGGCGGCATCGTCCGCGCGCTGGACGACGCCGAGCGCCAGCATGGTTTTTCCAGCCGGCTGATCCTCTGCTTCCTGCGCCACCTGAGCGAGGAAGACGCGTTCACTACGCTGGAAGCCGCCCTGCCGTACATCCAGGACCCGGCCAACCGCATCATCGGTGTGGGGCTCGATTCGTCGGAACGCGGCAACCCGCCCGAGAAGTTCGCGCGTGTCTTCGCACGCTGCAAGGAACTCGGCCTGCGCCTGGTCGCCCACGCCGGTGAGGAAGGCCCCGCGCAGTACGTGACCGACGCGCTCGACATCCTGAAGGTGGAGCGCATCGACCATGGCGTGCGCGCCATCGACGACGCGGCACTGGTCAGGCGCCTCGCCGCCGAGCGCATCGCGCTGACCGTCTGCCCGCTGTCGAACGAAAAGCTGAAGGTCTACCCCGACCTGCGCGACCACTCGCTCAAGCAATTGCTGAACGCCGGCTGCGCAGTGACGCTGCACTCCGATGACCCGGCCTACTTCGGCGGCTACATGAACGCCAACTGGCTCGCCACCTTCGACGCCCTCGACCTGAGCGCTGCCGATGCCCACACGCTCGCGCGCAACAGCTTCGAGGCGTCCTTCCTGCCCGAGCAGGACAAAGCCCTGTGGCTGAACGCGGTGGACGTCCACTGGAACGCCACCCACTGAAACCCCACGAGACGACGAATGACCAAGATGCCTCCAAACTCAAACGCCACCGTTCACGCCTACCGCGGCCGGGTGCTGCATTTCCTGCACGATCCGCAGTATCGCGAGCGCGATGCCTATGAGTATTGGGAGGACGGCCTGCTGGTGGTTTCAGGCGGCAAGGTACTGCAGGCGGGCGGCTACGCCGCACTGCGCGAGGGCCTGCCCGCCGGCACGCAGCTGCACGACCACAGCGGCAAGCTGATCGTGCCGGGTTTCATCGACACGCACATCCACTTCCCGCAGACGGACATGATCGCGTCGCCGTCGCCGGGCCTGCTGCACTGGCTGGAGACGTACACCTTTCCCGAAGAGCGCCGCTTCGAGAGCGAGCAGTACGCCGCCGGCGTCGCCTCGTTCTTCCTCGACGAACTGCTGCGCAACGGCACGACGAGCGCGATGGTCTGGAGCACGGTGCATCGCGGCTCCGCCGAGACACTGTTCACGGCAGCCCGGCAGCGCGGCATGCGTCTGATCACCGGCAAGGTGATGATGGACCGCAACTGCCCGGAATATCTGCGCGACACAGCCGAGTCCGGTGCGCGCGACACGGCCAACCTGATCTCGCGCTGGCACGGCAAGGACCGCCTGGCCTATGCCATCACACCGCGCTTTGCGCCGACCTCCAGTGAAGCGCAGTTGCAGGCCTGCGCAGAACTGGCCAGGCAATACCCGGACGTCTTCATCCAGACGCACGTCGCCGAGAATCCCGACGAGGTCAAATGGGTGGCCGAGCTGTTCCCGAACGCACGCAGCTACCTGGATGTGTATGACCGCTACGGGCTGCTGCGCAAGGGTGCCTTCTATGGCCACGCCATCTGGCTGGACGACGGCGACCGCAAACGCCTCGCGGAATCGGGCGCCGCCGTCGCGCACTGCCCGACGTCGAACCTGTTCCTGGGCAGCGGCCTGTACGACTTCCACGCCAACGATGCACACCGCCTGGCGCTGACGCTGGCCACCGACGTGGGCGGCGGCAGCTCGTTCTCGATGCTGCGCACGATGGGCACGGCGCACAAGGTCGCACGCATGGGCGGCTATCACCTGACCGCGCTGCGCATGTTCTACCTTGCCACTCGCGGCGCCGCCGAAGCGCTGGGCTGGGAAGACCGCATCGGCAGCTTCGTGCCGGGCGCGGAAGCCGACTTCATCGTGCTGGACCCGGCCGCCACGCCGCTGCTGGCCCGCCGCAACGCGCGTTCTGAAACCCTCGAAGAGCTGCTGTTCTCGTTGGCGCTGCTGGGTGAGGACCGTGCTGTATCCGCCACTTACGTGCAGGGTGAACCCGCAACATTTACGGTTGGCGCCCACGCCTGATGCACTTATAATCGCGGCTTCCATTGGGGAGTAGCCGCTCGAAGTCGTCACTTCGAGGGCCACGTCAACAGACTTGACCGCCGTCGCAACGACAGGCGGTTATGGCGTGGTCAGCCGCACTCAGGGTGCCATCCGTGCACCCGGTGACGCGCCTGGCGAGACCGATGACAACCCACTGCGGACAGGGCCGGCAGTGGCGCGTCATTGGTTCGCATACGGCCCGGACACCACAACAACATGGAAGCCTTCCTCGTCTCCACCGGCATCGTCGCGCTTGCGGAAATCGGCGACAAGACGCAGCTGCTGTCGATCCTGCTGGCCGCGCGTTTTCGCAAGCCGGTGCCGATCATTCTCGGCATCTTCATCTCCACCCTCGTCAACCATGCATTTGCCGGCGCTGTCGGCGGCTGGATCACGCAGGTGCTCGGTGAAAACGTCCTGCGTTGGATCCTCGGCGTGGGCTTCATCGCCATGGCCGGATGGATGCTGATTCCGGACAAGCTCGATGAAGAAGAAGCGCCTTCGGGCACGCAGCGCGGCCTGGGCATCCTGGGCACGACCATCGTCGCGTTCTTCTTTGCCGAGATGGGCGACAAGACGCAGATCGCCACGGTGGCATTGGCAGCGCGCTTCCATGACGTCGTATCGGTCGTGGCAGGCACGACCATCGGCATGCTGCTCGCCAATGTGCCGGCCGTGCTGATGGGCAACAAGTTTGCGGCGCGCATGCCGATCCAGCTCGTGCATCGGATCGCGGCGTTGATCTTCCTGGTGCTCGGGGTGCTGGCACTGCTGGGCGTCGGGAAGTAAGTCGTCATTCCGAGACGCTGAACCTGCCTTGCCGGCATCCCTTTCGCAGGCGAGGC
>NZ_LWRX01000023.1:0-17355 GCF_001683835.1 Ralstonia sp. RL
GGCGCAGTCGTCCAAGGCGCAGATCCTGGGCCTGGCCAACGCCGGCGGCGACACGATCAACTCGATCAAGGCCGCCAAGGAATTCGGCATCACCAAGTCGATGAAGATCGCCGGCCTGCTGATGTTCATCAACGACGTGCATAGCCTCGGTCTGCAGACGGCCGAAGGCCTGTTGATGACCGACAGCTGGTACTGGGACACCAACGACGCCACGCGCAAGTTCGCCAACCGCTACTTCATGAAGATGAAGAAGATGCCGAGCAGCCTGCAGGCGGCGGATTACTCGGCGGTGTCGAACTACATCAAGGCGGTGGCCGCGGCCGGCACGGACGATCCGGACAAGGTCATCGCGCAGCTGAAGAAGACGAAGCTGGACGACTTCTACGCCAAGGGCATGATCCGCGCCGACGGCCGCTATGTGCACGACATGTACCTGATGCAGGTGAAGACGCCGGCCGAATCGAAGAAGCCATGGGATTACCTGAAGGTGGTGGCGACCATCCCGGGCGACCAGGCCTTCACCACGCCGGCCGAGTCGAAGTGCTCGCTGATGAAGAAGTAAGCGCGTAAGCAATCGGGTGCCGCCGTCCGCGCGGATGGCGGTGCCCTCAACGTTGTGTTGGTGTTCTTTCCCTGACCGCGATGGAAATCTTTGGCGTTCCGCTACCGGCCATGCTCAGCCAGCTGCTGCTGGGTCTGGTCAACGGTTCCTTCTATGCGATGTTGAGCCTGGGCCTTGCGGTCATCTTCGGGCTGCTCAACGTCATCAATTTTGCGCACGGGGCGCTCTTCATGCTGGGTGCGGTGCTCACGTGGATGGGCTTCTCGTACCTGGGCGTGCCGTACTGGGCGATGCTCGTGCTGTCGCCGCTGGTGATCGGGCTGCTGGGCGTGATGATCGAGCGCACGCTCCTGCGCCACATCTACAAGCTGGACCACCTGTACGGCCTGCTGCTCACGCTGGGCGTGACGCTCGTTATCGAAGGCGTGTTCCGCGCCATCTACGGCGTCTCGGGCCTCCCGTACAGCACGCCCGACCTGCTGCAGGGCGCCACGGACCTCGGCTTCATGGTGCTGCCGAACTACCGGGCCTGGGTGGTGCTGGCCTCGCTGGTGGTGTGCTTCGCCACGTGGTTCATGATCGAGAAGACGAAGCTCGGCGCGTATCTGCGTGCCGGCACCGAGAACCCGAAGCTCGTCGAAGCGTTTGGCGTGAACGTGCCGCTGATGGTCACGCTCACCTACGGCTTCGGCGTGGCGCTGGCGGCGTTTGCGGGCGTGCTGGCGGCACCCGTCATCCAGATCTCGCCGCTGATGGGCCAGAGCATGATCATCACCGTGTTTGCGGTGGTGGTGATCGGCGGCATGGGGTCGATCATGGGCTCGATCGTCACCGGCCTCGGGCTGGGCGTGATCGAGGGGCTGACCAAGGTGTTCTATCCGCAGGCGTCGTCCACGGTGGTGTTCGTGATCATGGTGCTGGTGCTGCTGGTGCGGCCGGCGGGCCTGTTCGGTAAAGAGAAATAAGCGGCGCTATGCAAAACACCTCTTCCCTCAAATATGTGTTGTACGGCCTGCTGCTGGTCGCGCTGATTGCCGCGCCGCTGGTGGGGGCGTATCCGGTCTTCGTCGCCAAGCTGCTGTGCTTTGCGCTGTTTGCCTCCGCCTTCAACCTGCTGCTCGGCTACACGGGGCTGCTGTCGTTCGGGCATGCGGCGTTCTTTGGCGGCGCGGGCTACGTGGCCGGCTACCTGATGCGCGATCTGCATGTCACGCCGGAGCTCGGCCTGCTGGCCGGCACGGCGGCGGGTGCGCTCATCGGCCTGGTAGTGGGTCTGCTCGCCATCCGGCGCCAGGGCATCTACTTCGCGATGATCACGCTGGCGCTGGCGCAGATGTTGTACTTCTTCTGCCTGCAGGCGCCGTTCACCGGCGGCGAAGACGGCCTGCAAGGCGTGCCGCGCGGCAAGCTGTTCGGCGCGCTCGACCTGTCGTCGGACATGACGCTGTACTACGTGGTGCTGGTGATCGTGGCAGCGGCGTTCCTGCTGATCGTGCGCACGATCCACTCGCCGTTCGGACAGATTCTGAAGGCCATCAAGGAGAACGAGCCGCGCGCCACGTCCCTCGGCTACGACACCGATCGCTTCAAGCTGCTCGCCTTCGTGCTGTCGGCGGCGCTCACGGGCCTCGCGGGCTCGCTCAAGACGCTGGTGCTGGGCTTCGAGACGCTGACCGACGTGCACTGGTCGATGTCCGGCTCGGTGATCCTGATGACGCTGGTGGGCGGCCTCGGTATTCTGTCGGGCCCGCTGCTTGGCGCGGCGCTGGTGATCGCGCTGGAAAACAAGCTCGGCGACATCGGCAGCTTCCTGGCCGGCGCCACGGGCATCGACGGCTTCAACGTGCTCGGTGAATCCGTGACGACGGTGACGGGCGCGATCTTCGTGATCTGCGTGCTGACCTTCCGCCGGGGCATCATGGGGGAGATCGCCGCCCGGGTGCCGTGGCTGCGGCGTTGACGCCACAATAGGCGAAGATGCCGGTAAATTTCACCCGAACGGCTGATCTTGGTGCCTGATGCACCGTAAGGGTTTGCTCTAGTTGCTGCATTGCGGTGCATCTTTTACAGTCGCGTTACGGTTTTCGCACGAGATAAATGAGGCGGGAGCGAGGAGACGACAGCACACACCGCACGAAACGGTGGAGATGCTAAATAAAACAGAGGCCCTGCCGGGTGATCCCCGGCAGGGCCTTTTAGTTTGTGCGCTCGCCTTTCGCGAGGGCGCCGGCCAGCAGCGCACGGCCCCGGGCGCTGACCGTCACCAACTGCAGCCCCGGCGCGGAGTCGGGCACGCAGTCCACCAGCCCGTCGATGCAGGCATCCTCCCAGATCGACAAACGCGGGCACGACGTCCGCCACGTTTCCAGCACTTCAGCATAGGGCCGCGGCCGCTCGGCCAGCGACTGCAGCAATTGCAGGGTGAGGGCGTGTGTCGGATCGGCCATGGCGGGCTCCGTGGGGTGACGCATCCATTCTGGTTCGCGCCAATTCGCAAGAGAAATGCATTCGGTGTCGACGCCTATGCGCGCGCTGCATGACAATGGCGCCTTCGCCTGAGCCGCCCATGACGTTCTCCACTCGCCTTGCCACGCCCGAAGACCGGCCGCGCCTGCTGGCCGCCGTCGCGTCGACCGCCTCGCCGCTGCAGGCCGCGCATGCCGTCGATACGCTGCTCGCCCATCCGAGCGTGCATCCGTGCTTCCTCGTTGAAATGGGTGAAGAGCTGGCCGGGGTGGCACCCATCACGCTCGTGCCGCATCTGGCGCTCGGCGGTTTGGTGGCGTGGTTGCCCGTCGGCGTGATGGTGCTTTCCGGTGACACGGCCACGCGCGATGCGGCCCTGGCGGCCGTCAATGAGTACGCCAGGGCACATGGCATACTCCACGTCCTGTTGCCGCCCGCGGCGCTTTCGGCTGAAGACGCCGCAGCGCTCGGCTTTGCGCCCGACGCATCGGGCTGCTGGCGGCGCAGCGCACGCCCCTCGCCCAAGTCGCTGGGCTAATCCTTCCCGTTTCATTTCTCCTGATGGAATTCGCTTTGCTCGCCGTGGCCGGCTTTCTGGCTGGCCTGATCGATGCCGTGGCCGGTGGCGGTGGCCTGGTGCAGATCCCCGCGCTGTTCTCGGCGTATCCGAACGTCGCGCCCGCCACGCTCATCGGCACCAACAAGGTCGCCTCGATGTCGGGCACGGCGACGGCGGCGGTGCGCTACGGCCGCACAGTGCGCATTTACTGGGGCGCGACGGCGCCGGCGGTGGTCACGGCGTTTGTGTTCTCGCTGCTCGGCGCGTGGGCGCTCACGCATATTCCGGCCGAGCCGCTGCGCCGTGCGCTGCCATTCGTGCTGGCGGTGCTGCTCGTCTACACGGTGGCCAAGAAGAACCTGGGCGCCGATCACGCCCCGAGCCTCAAGGGCTGGCGCGAGCGCGCGGCGGCATTGCTGGCCGGCGCGGCCATCGGTTTCTACGACGGCGTGTTTGGCCCGGGCACCGGCAGCTTTCTGATGATCGTGTTCGTGCGTGTGTTCGGCTACGACTTCCTGCACGCATCGGCGTCCACCAAGATCGTCAACCTGGCGACCAACGTGGCGGCCTTGCTGCTGCTGGCCGCCAAGGGCCATGTGTGGTGGCAGCTCGGCATCGTGATGGCGGTGGCCAACGTGGCCGGCAACCAGGTGGGCAGTCACCTCGCGCTGCGGCACGGCAGCCGCTTCGTGCGCAAGGTGTTCATCGTGGTGGTGCTGGCGTTGATTATGAAGACGGCTTACGACGCCTTCATCCGTTGAGTTGCTTCTCGAGCGCCACGCTGCGCTCGGTAACGACATCGCCCGTGTGCTGCGTGGTTACGGTTTCGATCAGCATGATTCCGCATTCTTCGTCGGCCACCGGAAAGTGACGCACGCCGCGCGGCACGACGCAGAATTCGCCGGGGCCGAGGTGCACATCGGCGCGGTCTTCGAAAGCGATTTTCAAGTGGCCGTAGACCACGAAGAACAGCTCGTCTTCATTCGGGTGGTCATGCCAGACGAACTCACCTTTGAGCTTGGCGACCTTGATGTATTGGTCGTTGACCTGGCCGACGACGCGCGGGGACCAATAGTGCGTGACCTGTTCCAGCGCCTGCGTGACCTGTACGGCGTGTCCTGCGAGCATGATGCGCTCCGATGTGTGGGAAGGCACTGAAGATAAGGGCGGGCGCCGTGCATTCCCAACCAAACTTTCTAATCGCGCCGATCACGCGGGCTAATGCGCGGTGCGTTGTCACCGTGTTGCCGCACGGGCGCGCTACGCTGCAAGGTTCCGCTTTTACCCACGCAGCATCATGGCCCTGAGTCTCGACGACATCCGCACGCTGTTCGACCGCCACGGCAACATTGCCTACAGCGGCGAGCCCGTCACGCAACGCGAACATGCCCTGCAGACGGCGGCGTTGGCGGAGGCGGCCGGCGCGTCGGATGCGCTGATCACGGCGGCGCTGCTGCACGACCTCGGCCATTTGCTGAACCCGCAGGGCGAGACGCCGACCGCCCACGGCATCGACGATCAGCACCAGTACTTTGCGCTGCCGTTTCTGCGTGCGACGTTTCCCGATGCCGTGCTGGAGCCGATCCGCCTGCATGTGGATGCCAAGCGCTGCCTGTGCGCGATAGATGCGCATTACTACGCGCGCCTCTCAGCCGATTCCGTACGGAGCCTGGCATTGCAGGGCGGTGTGTTTTCGGCGCAGGAAGCCGAGGCCTTCATGCAGCGTCCGTACGCTGCCGATGCGCTGCAGCTGCGCCAGTGGGACGACCTCGCCAAGGTGGCCGGGCAGCGCACGCCTGATCTTGCGCACTTCCTGGCGACGGCGGCGCGGGTTTCAGCGGCAGCCTAGGCTGCGCAGCGTCGCGCCAACGGCTTCGTCCCACGGCGTATGCGGTTCGGCGCCCAGCGTCTGCACGAGCTTGGCGTTGTCCATGCGCACCGGGTGCTGCCACAGGTAACGCATTTCGCGCATCTCACGCAGCATCTCGGAAAACGGCGACAGCACCGGCAGGGCCCACCACGGGAACGCGCGCGTCTTGACCGGCCGGCCCACGACGCGCCCGATGGACGCGGCCATCTGCGTGCCGTCGGCATCCCAGTGGCCGCGCATGTGATAGACCGCGAAGTCGGGCAGACGGTCGCCTAGCTCGACCAGGCGCAGCATCGTCTCGGCCACGTCGGGCAGATAGGCCCACTGGTGGCCGATGCCGGCCGCGCCCGGATAGGTGATGGTGCGGACGGACTTGCCCGGCTTGACCAGCGCGCCGGCAAACCACGTGTTGCCCGTGTGTGGCCCGAAGAAATCGCCTGCGCGCACGATCAGGCTGCGCACGCCCTCCGCGCTTGCGGCCTGCATGCGACGCTCCAGCTCCACGCGGATCTTGCCCTTGCGGGTGAGCGGCGCCTGCGCCGTGGTTTCACGCAGCACCGGGAACGTCTCGGGCCCAAAGTTGTACACCGTCCCGGGCAGCACGATGCGTGCGCCCGAAGCGCGGGCCGCGGCAATGGTGTTGTCGATCATCGGAAGCACCTGCCCGGCCCAGTTCTTGTAGCCCGGCGGGTTGACGGCGTGGATGATCAGTTCCGCGCCTTGCGCCGCGCCAACCACGTCTTCGCGCACCATCGCGTCGCCGCGAATCCACTCGAACGCGGCGTTGCGGTTGGTCAGCGCCTCCGGATTGCGCTGCAGCGCCCGCACATGCCAGCCGCGTGCCACCAGCCGACGGGCCACTTCACCGCCGATGCCGCCGGTGGCGCCCAGTACCAATGCGATGCGTTTTGCCTGTTCGTTTGCCTGTTCCATGACCGTGCTCCTGAAGTGTGGGAGAGCGTTGCGATGGACGCATTCTGGGCGCGACTGTGCTTCAATGGAATTGTTGATGATGAGCATGCAGCTATACGAATTTGTATGAGCAGAACTGAGCCCGGCTGGGAGTTGTATCGGACGTTTCTTGCCGTTGTGCGAGAAGGATCGCTGTCGGGCGCCGCCCGCGCGCTGGGGCTGACGCAGCCCACGGCGGGGCGGCATGTCGATGCGCTCGAACGGGCGCTGGGCATGTCGCTCTTCATCCGAACGCAGCAGGGGCTGAGCCCCACAGAAGCGGCGCTATCGCTGCGGCCGTTTGCGGAATCGCTCGAAGCCACGAGCGCCGCCTTGCTGCGCGCCGCGTCCAGCCAGGGCGAGGGCGTGCGCGGCACCGTGCGCATCACCGCCAGCGAGGTCGTGGCGGTGGAGGTGCTGCCGCCCATCCTCGCCGATCTGCACGCCGCCTATCCGGAGCTGACGCTCGAGCTGGTGCCCTCGAACCGGTTGGAAGACCTGCTGCGCCGCGAGGCGGACATCGCCGTGCGCATGCAGCCACCGAGCCAAGGCGTGCTCGTCGCGCGGCACTTGGGGGAGATTGAATTGGGGCTGTTTGCGCACCAGCGCTATCTGGCGCAGCGCGGTACGCCAACCACGGTGGAAGAACTCGCTGGCCACACGTTGATCGGCTACGACAAGGAGAACGCATTCCTGCGCAGCGTGCGAGCGCAGTTCCCGTGGATCCAACGCAACCGCTTCGCACTGCGCACCGACAGTGACCTGGCTGCAATTGCTGCGCTGCGCGCCGGCTTTGGCATCGGCTTCTGCCAGGTCGGCCTGGTGCGGCACAACGCAGATCTGGTTCGGCTGTTCAGCGATCAGGTTTCCATCACGCTCGACACCTGGCTTGCCATGCACGAAGACCTGCGTGACAGCCCGCGCTGCCGCGTCGTGTTTGATGCGTTGGCGACGGGGCTGCTGCGTTACATCAACGGCGATTGATCGATCGCGTTGTCAGCGGCCCTGGCGCAATGGCTCGAGCAGGCCCTTCAGGCCGTTGTGATCCAGCTCCTGCATCAACGCGAGCAAGCGGCCAATCTGCCCCGGCGGAAAGCCCTCGCGCGCAAACCAGTTGAGGTAATGGCCCGGCAGGTCGGCAATCAGGCGGCCCTTGTACTTGCCGAAGGGCATTTGCGTGGTGACGAGGCGTTGGAGGTCTTCGGGGTTCATGGGCGCTATTGTGCCCCCGATGCGGGGACGAACTTAGGCACCTGCTCCAGCAAATGCCCCACAAAACCAGAGAGCTTCGGCAGCGGCCGCCGATCCTGCCGATACACGACATGAATCGGCCGCGGTTCGGGCGCATACGCCTGCAGCACGCGCACGAGTCGGCCGCTGGCCAGGTCTTCGGCGACGAGCACTTCGGGCTGCAGCAACAGACCGGCTCCGGCAACCGCGGCCGCGCGCAAGCCATGGCCGTCGTTGCAGGTGAAGGCCGGGTCGTCGCGCCAGGGCGTGGCGCCGCTCCAGCCGGCAAGCTGCCACGCATTGCGGTTGTTCCACACCATGTGCGACAGGCAGCGATGCTGCGGCAGGTCGGCCGGCGTTTCCGGTCGGCCGTACCGCGCCAGGTACTCCGGCGACGCGCAGATGACCATGCGATACACACACAGCGGCTTGGCAACCAGATCGGCATCGCCCAGGGGCCCGATGCGGATGGCGAGATCGAACCCTTCGTCGACGAGATCGACCATGCTGTTGCTGAGGTTCAACTCCACGCGCACCTGCGGATGCGCCTGCTGGAACGTCGCGGCCAGTGGCGCGATCACGCACGCGCCGAACGTGGTCGGCGCGCTCACGCGCAGCGTGCCCGAAGGCGACGCGCGCAGCCGTTCGACGGACGTTTCCGCCCAGCGCACCTGTTCGAGCACGCGCTTGGCATCTTCGTAGAAGACGCGTCCGGCGTCGGTCAGGCTCTGGCGGCGCGTGCTGCGCTGGAGCAGGCGCGCGCCCAGTTGTGACTCCAGCGCGCTCACATACTTGCCGACCATCACCGCAGACATCTCCAGCCGTGCCGCGGCCTCGGTGAAGTTGCCGCTTTCCACCACCGCGACGAAGGTCTCCATGCTGCGCAGCTTGTCCATATTCCGAACCATTGATTTGGAATGCCCGAAGGTATCACGGCTTTATCGCATGAAGGGTTCGGCCAAGAATAGGCGCCATTCCACCGGATTTGCGAAGGAGCACAGCATGAAAATCGTCGTGATTGGCGCCAGCGGCACACTGGGCCGCGCCGTGGTGGCGGAGCTGGAGCAGGGCGGTACGCATGAGGTCATCCGCGTCGGCCGCACGCAGGGCGAGCATCAGGTCGACATCACCAACGCAGACAGCGTGGCGGCGCTGTTCGACAGGCTTGGCCGCGTCGACGCCATCGTCTCCACTGCGGGCAATCTGTTCTTCGGGCCGCTGAGCAAGATGACGGCCGCCGATTTCAACGTTGGCCTGCAGGACAAGCTGCTTGGCCAGGTGCGCCTGGCGCTGGTCGGTCAGCATTATCTGAACGACGGCGGCTCGATCACGCTGACGACCGGCATCGTGGGGCAGGAGCCGATCGCACAAGGCGCCAACGCCACTGCGGTGAACGCGGGCGTGGAGGGCTTTGTGCGCGCCGCCGCGTGCGAGCTGCCGCGCGGCATCCGCATCAACGCGGTGAGCCCGACGGTGCTGACCGAATCCATGGAAGCATATGGCCCGTTCTTCCCAGGCTTCGAGCCGGTCTCGGCAGCGCGCGCGGCGTTGGCGTATCGGCGCAGCGTGGAGGGCGTGCAGAGCGGCCGGGTGTACCGCGTGGGCTGAGTCCGCCCAGGTCGTGAACACGTTAAGTTTCGGGGTATCTCCCCCTTGCCCGCGTGGCGTGACTCCTTCTAGACTCGTTCATCCCCGACCCATCGGTCGGTCAATCGCAGATTCAGGGCGGGCGCAGACCCGCTCGACCTATCTCAGGAGACGGCATGAAGGTATCGCGCGCAACCCGCATTGCACTCGCCGCGACGGCGCTGTTGGCCGGTACGGCATTCGCCCAGGTGAAGGTCGGCATCACGGTGTCGGCCACCGGGCCGGCGGCGTCGCTGGGGATTCCCGAGAAGAACACCGTGGCGCTGCTGCCCAAGGAAATCGCCGGCAAGAAGGTCGAGTACATCGTGCTCGACGATGCGTCTGACACGACCACCGCCGTCAAGAACACACGCAAGCTCATCACCGAAGACAAGGTCGACCTGGTGATCGGTTCGACTGTCACGCCCAACTCCCTGGCGATGGTCGACGTGGTGGCCGAGAACGAAACGCCGATGATCACGCTGGCGGCCTCGGCGCGGATCGTCGAGCCGGTGGACGCCAAGCGCGCGTGGGTCTTCAAGACGCCGCAGAACGATTCGCACATGGCCACCGCCATTGCCGAGCACATGGTCAACCATGGCGTGAAGACCGTCGCGCTGATCGGCTTTGCCGATGCCTATGGCGATTCGTGGGCGCAGGAGTTCGACAAGGTGGCGGGGCTGCGCAAGCTGAAGGTTGTCGCCAACGAGCGGTTTGCGCGCACCGATACGTCGGTGACGGGCCAGGTGCTGAAGATCATGGCGGCCAATCCGGATGCGGTGCTGATCGCAGGCTCAGGTACGCCGGCCGCGTTGCCGGAGCGTGCGCTGAAGGAGCGCGGCTACAAGGGCAAGCTGTACCAGACGCACGGTGTGGCGAATGCCGATTTCCTGCGCGTGTGCGGCAAGGATTGCGAAGGCACGTTCCTGCCGGCCGGGCCTATCCTCGTGGCCGAGCAATTGCCCGACAGCAACCCGGTGAAGAAGCCGGCGCTGGCGTACAAGACCGCGTATGAGAAGGCCTACGGCGGCCAGGTCTCCACCTTCGGCGGGCACATGTGGGATGCCGGTCTGCTGCTCGCCCATGCGCTGCCCGAGGCGCTGAAGAAGGGTCAGCCGGGCACGCCGGCGTTCCGCAAGGGCCTGCGCGACGCGATGGAGACGACCACCAACCTCGCCATCTCGCACGGCGTGATGAACATGAACCCGAAGGACCACCTTGGCCTGGACCAGCGCTCGCGCGTGATGGTCGAGATCAAAGACGGCAAGTGGAAGCTGCAGAACTGACGGCGCTTCGCCTTCATCGCCGCACGCAAAACGCACGGTCCGCGCCGTGCGTTTTTGCTGTGAGGGCTCAGGCTTCGACCACGCTTTGCGGGACTGGCGCCGCGCTGCCTTCGGGCAGGGCGGCCTGAATCTCGGCGAGATCCGCGTCGCTCAGCTTCAGGTCTGCCGCGCCGAGCAGGCCATCGAGCTGATCCGGCCGCCGCACGCCGACGATCGCACCCGTGACCACCGGCTTGCGCAGCGTCCAGGCGATGGCGACTTCCGCCGGTGTCCTGCCGTACCGTGCGCCCACGCCACGCAGCACTTCCACGAGGGCCAGGTTGCGTGTCAGATTGGGCTCTTGGAACTCGGGGCTGCGTTGCGCGCGCCAATCATTGGCGGGCAGCGCGGCGATGCGCTCGCGCGTCATGCGCCCGGACAGCAGCCCCGATTGCAGCGGCGAGTACACGATGTTGCCGATGCCATGGGCCGCCGTGTACGGCAGGATCGAGGCCTCGATGCCGCGCATCAGCAGCGAGTAGGGCGGCTGCAGGGACGCAATGGGCGCCACCGCGCGGGCGCGTTCCAACTGCGCCGCATCGAAGTTCGACACCCCGATGTGGCGGATCTTGCCCGCCTTGCGCGCCGCGTCCAGCGCCGCGATGGCTGCTTCGATCGACTGCTCGGGTGCCCCGGGCGGGAAGGCCGGCCAGTGGATCTGGTACAGGTCGATCGCGTTCACGTTCAGGCGGCGCAGGCTCTCGTCGATTTCACGTGAAAGCGATGCGGGGTCGAGCGAATGCGAAATCCGCCCCTGCGCATCCCACACCAGCGAGCCCTTGGTGAACACGTACGGGCGCAGTTCTGCGGGCAGCTCGCGCAGCGCGCGGCCGACCACCGTTTCGGCGTGGCCGAGCCCATAGGCGGCCGCCGTGTCGATCCAGTTGATGCCGGCATGCGCGGCCGCTGCGATGGCGCGGATGGTGTCTCCGTCATCCTGCGCGCCCCAGCCGTATTCCCAGTTGCCGCCGCCCGAGGCCCATGTGCCGAAGCCCAAGGGCGAGATGTGCAGGTCCGATTGGCCGAGTTGTCGTGTTTGCATGGCGATGTCCTTCTGAGGTGGAAAGAGGAGTCGCCAGTCTAGGCAGCGCCGGCGTGTGAATTAAGTGGATAGAATCGGATGCACTATGAAGAGGACATTCACAATCGACCCGGACCTGCTGCCTGCGCTCGACGCGCTGCGCCGCGTGGCGGAGGCCGGCAGCTTCACGCACGCGGCGGCGGCGCTGGACGTGTCCACGTCGGCGTTGTCGCAGACGATCCGACGGCTGGAATCGGCGCTCGGGGCGCAGTTGCTCGCGCGCACCACGCGACAGGTGAGCGTGACCGAAGCAGGGGAGGCGCTGCTCGCGGTGGTGCGGCCGAGTCTCGATGCGCTGTACGGCGCCATGGCGGAGGTAGGCGAGCGTGCGACCGAGCCGCGCGGCACGTTGCGCGTGACGGCCTCGCGGGTCGCGTATCACGCCGTGCTGCAGCCGGCGCTGGCAGACTTCCTGTCGCGGTATCCGCGTATTGAACTGGAGGTATCGGTGGACGATGGGCTCTCCGCCATCGTCGCAGACCGCTTCGATGTCGGCATCCGCTTTGGAGAGCGCGTGGAGCACGACATGGTGAGCGTGCCGATCGGGCCGGCCCGGCGGATTGCGGTCGTGGGCAGCCCCGCCTATCTGCACGCGCACGGCGCGCCCGACACCCCGGATGCGCTGCGCGAGCACCGTTGCATCCGCTACCGCTTTCCGAGCAGCGGCGCGTTGTACGCGTGGGAGTTTGGCGAGCCCGGACCGGGCGGCGCAATCCAGACGGTGGATGTGGCGGGCGGCCTGGTGACCAACGACGTGCTGGCGATGGTCGATGCGGCGCGACGGGGGATCGGGCTCGCGCATGTGCTGGAAGACCTCGTCGCCGAGGACTTGGCGGCTGGGAGGCTGGTCCGCGTGCTCGAAGCGTGGTGCCCGGCCTTGTACCGTTTCCATCTCTATTTTCCACGCATGCCGCAGATGCCGGGCAAGCTGCGCACCTTCATCGATTTCCTCCGCGCCGGTGCCGGAGCCACGCCAGCGTTGAAGTGTTTCACGTGAAACACAGTCGCTTCCAGGGAAGCGGTGCATGTTTCACGTGAAACACAAAACGCGCACGAATTTCACGCCGATTGCCGCATCGTCGAACAGCGGGGTAGGTGGACGACTTATAATTCCGCTTCTTCAAATTCCGATGCCTCCATGCGAGGAGGAAGCCATGCTGTATCCAATTGAGTTCGATGTGATCGTGGTGGGCGGCGGACACGCCGGCACCGAGGCCGCGCTGGCGGCCGCGCGCATGGGTTGCCAGACCCTGCTGCTGACGCACAACATCGAGACGCTGGGGCAGATGAGCTGCAACCCGTCCATCGGCGGCATTGGCAAGGGTCATCTCGTCAAGGAAGTCGACGCGCTCGGCGGCGCCATGGCCATCGCCACGGACGAGGGCGGGATCCAGTTCCGCATCCTCAATTCCAGCAAGGGGCCGGCTGTCCGTGCGACACGCGCCCAGGCGGACCGTGTGCTGTACAAGGCGGCCATCCGTCGCCGGCTGGAAAACCAGCCGAACCTGATGCTGTTCCAGCAGGCCGTGGAAGATCTGCTGGTGGAAGGCGATCGCGTCGTCGGCGCGGTGACGCAGGTTGGCGTGCAGTTCCGTGCGCGCGCTGTTGTGCTGACCGCGGGGACGTTCCTGGACGGCAAGATCCACGTCGGCTTGAACAACTACACCGGCGGCCGCGCGGGCGACCCGGCAGCGGTGTCGTTGTCGGCGCGCCTGAAGGAGTTGAAGCTGCCGCAAGGGCGCCTGAAGACGGGCACGCCGCCGCGCATCGATGGCCGGACCATCGATTTCTCGGTCCTGGAAGAGCAGCCCGGCGACCTCGATCCGGTGCCGGTGTTCTCGTTCATGGGCCGCGCCGACATGCACCCACGACAGGTGCCGTGCTGGGTCACGCACACCAACGAGCGCACGCACGACATCATCCGCGCCGGCCTGGACCGCTCGCCTATGTATACCGGTGTGATCGAAGGAGTGGGGCCGCGCTACTGCCCGAGCATCGAAGACAAGATTCACCGCTTCGCCAGCAAGGACAGCCACCAGATCTTCCTGGAGCCGGAAGGCCTCACGACGAACGAGTTCTACCCGAATGGCGTATCGACGAGCCTGCCGTTCGACGTGCAGTTGGACCTGATCCATTCGATGCGTGGCCTGGAAAACGCCCACATCCTGCGCCCCGGCTACGCCATCGAATACGACTACTTCGACCCGCGTGCACTGAAGGCGTCGCTGGAATCGAAGGCGATCTCTGGTCTGTTCTTCGCCGGCCAGATCAACGGCACCACAGGTTACGAAGAGGCGGCGGCCCAGGGGCTGCTCGCCGGTATCAATGCGGGTCTGCAGGTGCAGGGCAAGGAGGCGTGGACGCCGCGTCGCGACCAAGCCTATCTGGGCGTGCTGGTTGACGATCTCATCACGCGTGGTGTGACGGAGCCGTACCGCATGTTCACCAGCCGTGCCGAATTCCGCCTGAGCCTGCGCGAAGACAACGCGGACATGCGCCTGACTGAGATCGGCCGCCAACTCGGTGTGGTCGACGATGCCCGTTGGGATGCCTTCAACCGCAAGCGCGACGCTGTTTCACGTGAAACAGAGCGCCTGAAGTCGACATGGGTGAACCCGGCCACACTGCCCCGGGAACATGCCGAGCCCGTCCTAGGGAAGGGGATCGAGCGCGAATATGCGCTGGCCGACCTGCTGCGTCGCCCGAACGTCACGTATGAATCGCTGGTGGGCATGCAGGGTGGCAAGTACGCGCCCGAAGTGCCGCTGGCGGAGGACCCGTTGCTCGCGGAGCAGATTCGCGAGCAGATCGAGATCGGCATCAAGTACCACGGTTACATCGCGCGCCAAGCGGATGAAGTCGAGCGCCTCGGGGCGAACGAGAACACCCGCCTGCCGGCCGATTTTGATTACTCGCAGGTGCGCGGCCTGTCGATCGAAGTGCAGCAGAAACTCGCCAAGCACAAGCCCGAGACCATCGGCCAGGCATCGCGTATCTCCGGCATCACGCCGGCTGCGGTGTCGCTGCTGCTGGTGCACTTGAAGAAGGGCGTGCTGCGCGGCCGGGCCGGCCCGCGGCCGGCCGCGGAAGGTGAGGCGGCCTGATGCCCAATGCATTGACGGACGCCCGGGCGGAGCTCGAAGCCGGCACGCACGCCCTTGGCCTGTCGCTGGATGCCGCGCAACTGGATCGGTTGCTGGCGTACCAGGGGCTGCTGGCCAAGTGGAACCGCGTCTACAACCTGACTGCCATCCGCGATGCGGGCGACATGCTGACGCATCATCTGCTGGATTCGCTGTCGGCCGTGTCGCGCATCGCAGCGCTGGTGCGCCGCGCGCAGCCTGACGCGCCGCGCGTCCTCGATGTCGGCTCGGGCGGCGGGCTGCCCGGCATTCCGCTGGCCATCGCGTGCCCGGACGTGAGCGTCACGATGGTCGACATCGTGCAAAAGAAAACGGCGTTTCTCACGCAATGCCGCGCCGAGCTTGGTCTCGCCAACGCCCAGTCGCATTGGGGCCACGTGGAAAAACTGGCAGACGCCACCGGCTACGGCGTCATCACCTCGCGGGCGTTTGCCGAGCTGGTCGACTTCGTGAACCTGGCTGGGCATCTGCTGGCACCGGGCGGCCGCATGGTCGCCATGAAGGGTGTCCGCCCGGATGCCGAGATCGAGCGCCTGCCCGCCGGTTGGGCGGTCGAAGCGATCGAACGTCTGGCCGTGCCGGGGCTGCCGGCCGAGCGTCATCTGGTCATCCTCGCGCCGTCGGCGTGAGTCGAACGCTGTTAGCGAGTCATTCACCGCAGAGGAGTCATGTCGAATATTTTCGTGATCGCCAACCAGAAGGGCGGGGTCGGCAAGACCACCACCACGGTGAACCTCGCGGCCGGCCTGGCTGCGCAAGGGCAGCGCGTGCTGCTGGTCGACCTCGATCCGCAGGGCAACGCTTCGATGGGCTCCGGCATCGACAAGCACACGCTGGAGTTCAGCGTCTACCAGGTGCTGGTTGGCCTGGCGACGATCCCGCAGGCGCGCCAGCGCTCGGAAGCCGGCCGCTATGACGTGCTTCCCGCCAACCGCGACCTGGCTGGCGCGGAAGTCGAGCTGGTCGACCTCGAGCATCGCGAAAACCGCCTCAAGCTTGCACTGGCCGAGGTGGATGCTCAGTACGACTTCGTCCTCATCGATTGCCCGCCGTCGCTGTCGCTGCTCACGCTCAACGGCCTGTGCGCCGCGCACGGCGTGGTCGTGCCGATGCAGTGCGAGTATTTCGCGCTCGAGGGGCTGTCCGACCTGGTCAACACCATCAAGCAGGTGCATGCGAACCTGAACCGCGATCTCAAGGTGATCGGCCTGCTGCGCGTGATGTTCGACCCGCGCGTGACGCTGCAGCAGCAGGTGTCGGCGCAGCTGGAGTCGCACTTTGGCGACAAGGTTTTCAAGACGGTGATCCCGCGCAACGTGCGCCTGGCCGAGGCGCCGTCGTACGGCATGCCCGGCGTTGCGTTCGACCCAGCGTCAAAGGGCGCCAAGGCTTACCTGGATTTCGGCGCCGAGATGATCGCCCGAGTGCGCCACCTGGCCGAACTGCCGGCCTGAGGCACAAGACGCGCAAGAGGAACCACATGAGCACGATGAAGAAAAAGGGATTGGGCCGCGGCCTCGAAGCGCTGCTGGGCAGTCCCGCCGAGATTGTCGAGACGGCCAAGCAGGAAGGTGCGCCCACGGTGCTCAGGCTCGACCAGCTGCAGCCGGGCAAATACCAGCCGCGCACGCGCATGGACGAAGGCGCGCTGCAGGAGCTGGCCGCGAGCATTCGGGCGCAAGGCCTGATGCAGCCGATCCTGGTGCGCAAGGTCGAATCCGACGGGCCGCAGCAGAAGTACGAGATCATCGCCGGCGAGCGCCGCTTCCGAGCCTCGCGCCTGGCCGGGCTGACCGAAGTGCCGGTGCTCGTGAAGGAGGTGCCGGACGAATCCGCCGCCGCCATGGCGCTGATCGAGAACATCCAGCGTGAAGACCTCAACCCGCTGGAAGAGGCCCAGGGCATTGCGCGCCTCGTGCGCGAGTTCCAGTTCACGCACGAACAGGCCGCCGAGTCCGTCGGGCGTTCGCGCAGCGCGGTGTCGAACCTGCTGCGCCTGCTGAACCTGGCGCAGCCCGTGCAGACCATGCTGATGGCTGGCGACCTCGACATGGGCCACGCCCGTGCACTGCTCGCCGTCGATGGCGCCTCGCAAATCACCCTGGCCAACCAGATCGTCAACAAGCGCCTGTCGGTGCGCGAGACGGAAAAGCTGGTCGCGTCGACCCTCAAGCCGTTCGAACTCAAATCGCTCAAGCAGAAGGGCGGTCATCAGAACGGCCGCGACGTTGCGCGGCTGGAAGAAGAACTGGCCGATCTGCTCGGCCTGAGCGTGCAGATCAAGTTGGCCGCCAAGGGCCGCGGTCAGTTGACTGTGCAGTTCGGCAGTCTGGAGGAGTTCGATGGCCTGCTCGAGCGCCTGCGTCCCGGCGGCGGCGACGAAGCGACGGCCTGACCGGCAACCACCGCGCAACTGCGACAGTTTGACGCAGGGTCGGTGGACCGCGCCGCCGCGCCGTTTGCGGGCAGCGGCGCGCACCGTAGCGGTGCAATTACCTCCGGGATCATCGACGCTGCGTCGCGTCGACACCATCATGGAATC
>NZ_LWRX01000218.1:0-33498 GCF_001683835.1 Ralstonia sp. RL
CGTGTTCTTGATGTACTGGTACTGGCCGTACAGCTTGACCACGCCAAAGTCGTATGTCGCGCCCAGCTGCGCAGCAGTCTGGCGCGAGAAGCCCGTCACCAGGGCGTTCAGGTCGCCGGGGCTCGCATCGAAGCGCACCTGCTGGAACGCCGCCGTGGCCGCGAAGTTGCCGTGGAAGTACAGGAAGTTGCCGCCCCACTTGTTCTGGCCGTTGTGGCCGGCCTGCTCGCCTGCCCCGTAGATGAAGTTGCCGGTCAGCCCGTTGAAATCGGGCGTGGAATACATGATCGAGTTGTCCCAGCCCGAATCGCCCACCAGGCCCGAAATACCGGCGGTGCCCGTACGGCCGTTGCCGAGGTAGGTGTGGAACACCATCGGCGAGAACGTATACGAATCGATGAACGGGTTGAAGAGAATCGTCGAGACGAAATACGGCGGGGTGTTGCGGCCGAGCTTGATCGAGCCCCACGTGTTCGACTGCAGGCCCACGAAGGCATTGCGGGCAAAGAAGTGGTCCCCGTCAAAGCGACCGACCTTGCCGGTGTCTGGACGGAAGAACGCTTCGAGCGTGAAGATCGCCTTCAGGCCGTTGCCCAGGTCTTCGCTGCCCTTCATGCCCCAGTACGACGTCGACATGCCACCCGAATTGACGCCCCAGGCGCGATCGGATGCGCCGAGGTTCTTGGTCGCGCCGGCCCAGGCGTCCACCTGGCCGTAGAGCATGACGGACGACTGTGCCTGCGCTGCGCCGGCGGCAAGGCCGGCGGCGGCGGTCAGGCCCGCCGCGGCCACCTTGAAACGTCGCTTGAGTTGCATCGTTGATTTCTCCCTCTTGTGGTTCCGTTGTGTTGAATCGACTTCGCGCGGCAGGCGGCTCAACCTGCCCCGCTGAGACGGCGCGAACGAATGCAACAGCCGTGCCAATACCGTGACGGCGGCCGGGATGTCACAAATCAATGCGTTGCGCGGGAAGGGGCGCAGACTAGCTTGAATACCCGTGGCAGACAAGTCCCAACGCAGGGGTGTGTGGCGCGGATTCTGCACCGTGCTGGCGCAAGTGCGCGATGGAGCATGGTCATGCCCGCTCGTCGTTCTGCAACACCCGCAGATCGACTTCGCGCAGATAGCGCTCCGGCGAAAAATCGCAATACGTCAGGGAGATGGGCAGGTCGGACACGCTATAGCCGATGCGGCGCACGCGCACGAGCGGCACACCGGCCGCCACGCCAAGCGCGTCAGCCTGGTGGGCATCGGCCAGGCACGCCAGCGTCGCCTCGCGCGAGCGCGTGATCGTCAGGTTGGCACGCTGGAACACCTGCACGAAAAGACGGTCTTCAAAGTCCCGTGCTTCGAGCATGGCCGCCAGGCTCGAGGTCAGCCACGTGCGCAGCAGCATGATGGTCTGCCCGTCCACGCGCGCACGGCGCTCGACGAAGGCGACCTGCGCGCCGGGCTCGAGCTCCAGCGCCGCGGCAACGGCTTCGTCGGCCGGCCGGAGCTGGAAGGCGCTGACGGTGTAGACCGCGCCCGGCACGTATTCGAGCGCGGCATCAGACTGCCCCCGCGCATACAGCACCGGCCGATGCGGCCCCGAGGAATCCAGCACCACGCTGCGCTGGCCGCGTGCACGCTTGAGCAGCCCCCGCGCGGCGAGCTCGTTGAGCGTACGGCGCGCCGTGAGCCGCGATACGGCGTAGCGCTGCGCCAGTTCATTCTCGCTGGGGGCGATGCTGCCGGCCGGCAGGTTGCCGTGCAGGATGTCCAGCCGGATGCGGTCGGCCAGTTCGAGGTATTTGGGCAGGCGGGGCGTCATGCCAGCGTTATACAGGAACATGCGGCGCCCGCTCCAACAAAAACGGCCCACCAGAGCGGTGAGCCGTTTTGCTCCATGCGGTACGCCGGATGCGGATCAGGCGATGAGGAATTTGTCGCGGTTCTTGCCGATCCAGGCCGGCGCACGGCCGCGGCCGGACCATGTCGCGCCGGTCTTCGGATCGCGATACTTGGGCGGCACCGGCGACTTGGCGCCCGCGCGGCGACCGCGGCGCGGGACCAGGCCCAGATCTTCCGCCGTCAGGCCATATTCGGCAACCGTCTGGCGAACCTGCTGAATCACGGCTTCCAGTTCCTTGGCGCGCGCCATTTCAATCTGTTCTTCCAGCTTGGCCTTTTGTGCAATCAATTCCTTGTATGTCGCCATATGGGCTCCCGATAAAGACCGGTATGAAGTCCGGTGTGGACAGAATATTAGGCGAATTGTATTCGCAACTGAAATCAAATTTCAATGCTTTCAATTGTGAAGCTTCAAAGCATGCGGCTTAGCGCCGTCGACAAAACCGGCATGGCGCACGAGTCGGCGCTTACCGGTACAAGAGAACGGCACGGCCACGACCGCAGCGATAGCAGCAGAGTTGAACACCACCCGTCTCTCGCGGGCGCCCGGGCTTGGCACGCCAGATGCTGTCTCAAGGGCCATCGTCGGACCGCGTTCCCGCATACGAATTCGTGGCGTGGTTTCAATGGCGCAGGTGTGGTTCTTTTTGAGCGTGCCGTGCATGCGCGATTTGCATTCCCGGGCGTGCCGGCATTCTCGAATTTGCCAAGGGGGCTTCTTTTCGCCTTGAAGGTTCTGCGGAATCCTCCACCCGCATTTCGGCTTGACGACAGACGTGCCTATTGATATCCGCGCGAATTGGAGCTTACGCAGCGATCAATCAATCCACTTTCCCGCACGGTAAAAAAACGTCAAACCGTATTGAACACACCGACGCCACGCACATGACCTCGATCTCGCAGGGCCGGGCCGAACGTCGCAATACAAGGGTGGGCTGCGGGCACAGCCCAATCAAAGTGTTGTATTCGCCACAAACGAGACTTTGCGCCACGCACGACTTTTGCGCATCATGAAGAATGTTGTCTCCCCTTCCGCCGGCCCAGCGCCGCGGATCCGTGCATGGCGAGATCTCGTGGGCCATACCATTGGTTGGAGCGTGGGATGCAAGACGAACTTTCCTACCCGCTGTCGGCGCAAAGCCTGCCCGTTCCGCTCTATGTCGTGCTCGAGGGCCGCATCGTGTATGCCAATGCGGCGGGGGTCTGCATGTTGCACGCGGCATCTGCCGATCAATTGCTGGGCGAGCCGTTCTCCCGCTTCTTCCAGGATGTTCCGGCCTGGCTTGCCGCTGCGGACGCAGACCACGCCGACCCCGCCATGCCGGAGGGGCCGCAGGCGCCGCAAGCACAGCTCGTCTCGGCCATCGCGCTTGGCGCCCTGACCGACCCCGTGCGCGTCCGCCTGACGGTCACCCCGACCCGCTTCGAAGGCCTGCCGGCCCAGCAGGTGGTGGTGCATGGCCTGCCCTTGCCGCTCGATGCGCAGATGCCGGGCAAACCCGGTGAACGCATCCTCAGTGCTGAAACCGTTGGCGCAGCATTGCCCTATGAACACCTCGATTACCTGCTCTCGACACTGCCGTCGAGCACCTCGCCAGGCGAGCGGCTGCAGGCGGTGCTCAGGGCCATCGAAGCGACGTTGCCGAACTCGCTCTGCGTCGTGGTGCGTGTGGTGTCGGGGCGTGCCAGGCTATACGGCACACAGACGGCACGGTCGCAGTTGGCATCCCGGCCCGCATCTGCAACGCGCCCGGCACCCGACACGCTCGACACCGACCTCGCGAGCCTGGCGCCCCTGCTGCACGATCTGCCCCCGGTCGAGCTGGTGCGCCACGCCAATGTGCCCGCGGCATTGCGAGAGGTATTGGCTGGCGCGCTGGCCGATGCACGCCCTGCCTGGCTGTGCCGCATCCCCGCCCAACACGGTGGCATCGCGGCAGGTGAAGATCTGCTCTGCCTGTTCTACCCCGCCCCGGATTCAACACCGCCCGGCGATGCAGCCTTGCGCGACGCCTGCGGCCACTATGTCGCCGCACTGGTCAAACTGCTGCGGCTCGAAACCGAATACCGCCAGACCCGCGAGTTGCGCGACCAGTATCGGCTTGTGGTCAACCACCTCAGCGAAGGCGTGTTGACGCTGTCGATTGACGGGCGGGTCCTGTCTTACAACCGCAGCGCGGCGGAAATCCTTCGCCTGTCCGGCGCGTCGTGGAAGGGGCGGCCGCGCGCCGCGTTCTCCGACATGATGTTCAGCGAAGACGGCACCATCCTGCCGCGCGCCGCGTGGCCGTCGACCATAGCGGCCCGCACCGGACGCGCCGTCAGCAACGTCGTGGTGGGCGTGCAGGCGACCAACGGGCAAGTCGTCTGGCTGCGCGAATCGGTGTTGCCGATGTTCTCGCCCGACAGCGCCTCGCCGCACGCGGTGCTGGTCATCTTCAGCGACATCACGGCCGAGCGCTCGGCGCACGAGCAGCTGCGCCTGCTTGAAACCAAGGACTCGCTCACTGGCCTGCCGAATCGCGCCGCATTCGTCGAGCGGCTCGATGCGCGGCTGGCATTGCAGGCCAGCGGTGAACTGGCGCTGCTCTACATCGGCCTGGACCACTTCAAGACGGTCAACGAGGCGATGGGCCACCACACGGGCAACCAGATCCTGAACACCGCGGCGCAGCGCCTGCGGGCCGCAGCCGGCCCGCGCGCGCTGCTGGCCCGCCTGGGCGGGGACCGGTTCTGCGTCGCCATTGAAGACCCGGCCGCAGCCGATGGCCTGGCGCGGCAGGTGCTCGAAGCGCTGGCCAAGCCCTTTGCCGGCGACCAGCGCGAAGTGCACCTCTCTGCCAGCATCGGCGTGGCGGTCTTTCCCGCAGACGGCGGCGACGCGGGCACGCTCGTCATGCACGCCGAGGCGGCCATGTACCGGGCCAAGGAACAGGGCCGCAACCGCGTCGCACGGTATTCGCGTGCGCTTGAAACCCAGATGCTGCGCCGCTTCACCCTGAACGAACGCATGCGCAGGGCGCTCGCGCGCGGCCAGGTGCGGCTGGTCTATCAACCGAAGTACGCGCTGGCGTCGCGCGAGATGGTCGCGGTCGAGGCGCTGATGCGCTGGTCGGATCCGGAGCTCGGCGCGGTGTCGCCCGCCGAGTTCATCGACGTGGCAGAGGAGTCTGGCTACATCCTCGAGCTGGGCCGCTGGGCACTGATGCAGGCGTGCACGCAAGGCCAGGCGTGGGCGCGCGAGTTCGGCTTTACGGGACGCATCGCGGTGAACGTGTCGGCGCGGCAGTGCGATGCGGGCGTCATCGAACAGGACGTGGACGAAGCGCTGAGGACATCCGGCCTGGCGCCCACGCGCCTGGAGCTTGAATTGACCGAAAGCGTGCTGCTGGCGGACCGGCCGTCGACGCAGCGGCTGCTCACGAGCCTCGCTGCGCGCGGGGTGCGTATCTCGCTGGATGACTTCGGCATCGGGTTTTCCTCGCTGTCGTACCTGCGCAGCCTGCCGATCCACAACATCAAGATCGACCGATCGTTCATCAGCGGCGTACCGGTGGTACCCGACTGCGTGGCCCTGACCAAGACCATCATCGCGATGGCCCGCGCGCTGAACATGACCGTCACGGCCGAGGGCGTTGAGACGGCCGAGCAGTCGGCCTTCCTCGCGGCCCACGCGTGCGATGAAGTGCAGGGGTTTCTCTTCGGCCGGCCGCTGGAGGTGCCGGCGCTGGAGGCGCTTCTACGCTCGCACAGCCGCGCGCGGGCATAAAAAAAAACGGACCGCGGAGGTCCGTTTCTTGTGTGGACGGGCGTCGATCAGCGCGTCGTCACGTTGCCGACCAGACCGCCCAGTGCGGCACCGCCCAAGGTTGCCCCCGGACCGCCGATGAGCGCAGCGCCGGCCAGTCCGCCCACGCCCGCACCGATGGCTGTATTGCGCTGGCGCGCCGTCATGTTGGCACAGCCGGTTGCCGTCAGCAGCATCACACCGGCCAGCAGAGTCGTCAGTACCCGAATCATGTTCTTCTCCTTGGAATGCGTCGGTTGCCATCACCGACCGCGTACCGAAAGTCTGGCCAGCCAGTGCACAACGTGCTGTTTCAAGTTGTAATCAGACGTTGCACGCGCCGACGGCAATGAAGATGTCTTAACGCTGACGCACCTTGCCAAATTCGCGGGCAACGCCGACACAAACGCGTCACCACGCGGGCCGGGTAAGGTTTCCCACAGAGTTATCCACATGTTCTGTGCATAACCGGCCATGGCCGCCAGTCCCGAAATCACAAAGGGCTTGACGGTTTTCGACAAACGTGCCGAGCACGGGAAGCTGCCGTGTCAAGCGCAAGTTATCCACATCGTGACGGGGTGTTACATCCTGCAACAACTCCTTGCGCGTCAAGCGGTTGCACACGCTTTTGCAACCGGTTTGACTGCTGCTGTGGACAAGTCTGGGCGGGGTGATGTGGTCCGTGCAGGATCGATTGCGCCTGGAGACGGCGGACGATCCGTTCGGGATACGCAGTCTGCAACAGCCCCCCATGTGCAGTCCCTTTTTCGTGGTTCCATGATTGGAACCATGGATGTTCCGTTCAGGAAACCCTGGGCCGCACCGGGCTGGCAAGAGAGCGCCGGCGTTACCCCAGCCAGCCGAACTGGCACCGAGGGTGGATCAACGCGTCAGGTCGCCAGGCGTATCGACGTCGCGCAGGATGCCGGCATCGTCCGTATCGATGCGGATGAGCGTGCCCGGCGTGATCAGCCGCCGTGCGCCTTCGTCGCCATCGAGCGACGCCAGGCCCGCGAAGAAATCGGCGCCAAAGCCGATCGGGTGCCCGCGCTGCCCCTCGTAAAACGGTGCGACGCAGTGGCCCGCGTCCAGCGCACCGGCCAACTGCGCGATGGTGGCGGGGGCGATCCACGGCATGTCGGCCAGGGCGATGACCCAGCCGCCGGCGTGCGGTCGGGCCGCCACCCCGGCGGCCAGGCTGGCGCCCATGCCGCGCGCGGCGTCGGCGCATCGCAGCACCTCGCAGCCCGCCTCGGCCAGCAAAGCGGCCAGCCGCTCAACCTGGGCCCCATGCGTGGCGGCAGCGGGCACCACCGCCACCACATCGTCCAGCGCCTGCTTCAGGTGCCGCGCGGCCTGCAACGCGACCGGCGTACCGGCGGTGACGCCATCGCGCAGCGGCGCGAGCAGCTTGTTGGCCGCGCCGGCCGGATCGAACCGGCTGCCGCGTCCCGCGGCCAGCAGGACACCCACCACAGGCCGCTGCGACATCAGACGACCTCGGTCTTGAGCGTGACTTCCACGTTGTTGCGTGTGGCGTTCGAATACGGGCATACCTCGTGAGCCTTGGCGACCAGCGCATCCGCATCGCCCTGCGACAACCCGCCGATGCGCGCGGTCAGGCCGACCTTCAGGCCGAAGCCGCCTTCGGGCCGTGTGCCGATGCCCACGTCGCAGTGGATCTCGATGCTGGTGGGGTTGAGCTTGAGGACGGTCTTGGCCACAAAGTCGCACGCCGAGCCGAAGCATGCGGCATAGCCGGCTGCGAACAGGTCTTCGGGGGTGGTCGTATTGGGCTTGCCGGGGCCGCCCATCGATTTCGGTACCGACAGGTCGTGCGACACCTGGCCGTCTTCGGTCTGCGTGTGGCCGTTGCGGCCGCCCGTGGCCTTGGCGTGCGCGGTGTACAGGATATTGAGTGCCATGATGATCTCCGGTTCGTGAGAGAGCGTGCGCAGCAAGAAACGCTCCGCAGTAAAACGCCGGCATACATTGCTGCATGCCGGCGCCAATCACATCACGCGTGGATGACGGTCACACCGTATCGAACGGCAGCTTGCGCAGCCGCTTGCCGGTGAGCGCAAACACGGCATTGGCCACCGCCGGCGCGATCGGCGGCGTGCCGGGTTCGCCCAGGCCGGTCGGGTTGTCTTCCGACGGCACGAAGAACACGTTCACCGGCGGCGCGTCCGGCATGCGCACGGGCGGGAAGTCGGTGAAGTTGCTGTTCTTGGTGGCGCCGTGTTCGATTTCGATGGCAAACCCGGGCTGGATCATCGCCAGGCCGAACACGCACGCCCCCTGGATCTGCGCTTCGGCGCCCATCGGGTTGACCACGCGGTTGGCGTGCACGCCGGCGGTCACGCGATGCACGCGCGGCTTGCCTTGGTCGATCGACACCTCGACCACATACGCCACGACCGACTCGAACGACGCGTGCACCGCCACGCCCCACGCCTGGCCCTTCGGCAGCTTGCGCTTGCCGTAGCCGGACTTGTCGACAGCCAGCTGCAGCGCCGCGCGATGGCGCTCGTGTTCCTTGCCTGTGAAGCGCGCCATGCGGAAGGCCACCGGATCCTGCCGGGCGGCGTGCGCCACTTCGTCGACCATGGTTTCCATCACGTAGGCCGTGTGCGTGTGGCCCACCGAGCGCCACCACAGCACCGGCACGTTCACGTCGGGGTGATGCACCGTCAGCTGCATCGGAAAGCCATAGTGGTTCTCGATCACGCCCTCCACCATGGTCTCGTCCACCCCGTTCTTGACCATGAAGGCCTCGAACGGCGTGCCCTTGAGGATCGACTGGCCGACGATCACGTGATCCCAGCCAACCACCTTGCCGCTGTTGTCGACACCCACACTGACGCGGTGCAGGTGCATCGGCCGGTAGTAACCGCCGCGGATGTCGTCTTCGCGGCTCCAGATCACCTTGACGGGGCCGTTGTGGCCGGCAGCCGCGTAGGCCTTGGCCACGTTGGCAGCTTCCACGACATAGTCCGACGTGGTGATCGCGCGCCGGCCGAAGCCGCCGCCGGCCATCATCGTGTTGAGCTCGATCTTGTCCGGCGCCACGCCGAGCACCTTGGCGATCGCGCCCTGGTCGATGGTCTGGAACTGCGAGCCGACCCACACCTTCGCGCCGGTCGTCTTGCCGCCGTCGCGCTGCAGGTCGATCGTGCAGTTCAGCGGCTCCATCGGTGCGTGCGCCAGGTACGGAAACTCGTAGTCGGCCTGGATGCGCGTGGGCGCGGATGCAATGCCGCTCACGTCGGCGGTCTTGGCGACCGTGCCGGGCTGGCCCGCGAGCTTGCGGTATTCCTCCATCAGCGCGGGCGTGGACACCGTCGAGCCGGCGTCTTCCCACGTGACCTGCAGGGCGTCGCGGCCCATCTTGGCGGGCCAGTAGCCATCGGCAATGACCGCCACGCCGCTGCCGCCGCGGTCGGTCGGGATCTGCAACACGTCGACCACGCCCTTCACCGCCTTGGCCGCCGCCGCGTCGTACTTGGCGACCTTGCCGCCAAAACGCGGCGGGCGGGCCAGCACCGCGACCTTCATGTTGGGCAAGCGCGTGTCCAGACCAAACTTGAGCGAGCTGTCGAGCTTCGCGCGCGCATCGAGGCGCGGCGTCGGCTTGCCGACGATGCGGAACTGCGACGGGTTCTTCAGCGTGACCTGCGCCGGCACCGGCAGGGCCATCGCGGCCTGCGCGAGCTCGCCGTACGTCGCGCGATGGCTACCCGACGTGACCACGCCGTTGACCGTGCGGCAGGTCGACGGGTCGACCTTCCAGCGCTCGGCCGCGGCAGCAATCAGCATCGCGCGCGCACGTGCGCCCAGCTCGCGATATTGCTGGAACGAATGGTTCAGCGCGGTCGAGCCGCCCGTCATCTGGATGCCGAAGCCCGGGTCCTTGTATGGATCGCCCGCCGGCGCGAGCATGCCGCGCACGTTGCGCCAGTCCACGTCGAGTTCTTCGGCCAGCGCCATCGGCAGCGCGGTATGCACGCCCTGCCCGAACTCGAGCCGGTTCACGGCCACCGTCACGGTGTTGTCCGGCGCGATGATGATGAACGCTTGCGGCGGCGAAGGCGGCTTGGCCTTCGCGTCCTGCGCGCCGGCCAGTGCGGGCGCAATCCCGAGCGCCAGCCCGCCACCGGCCAGCGTCGTGAGTTTCAGAAAGCTGCGGCGGTCGAGCGCCACCGTAGCCCGAGCGCCGGCATCCGCAGTTGCCGGCTGATGTTGCGCGCCGCCACCGGCCAGCGCTTCCAGGTTTCGAATACGCATCGTGGGTTCTCCGGTGGGGCTTACGCCAGCGACTTCGCAGCGTCGTGGATCGCCGCGCGAATCCGCTGATACGTCGCGCAGCGGCACAGGTTGCCGGCCATCGCGGCATCGATATCGGCGTCGGTCGGCTTCTTCTTGCTGCGCAGCAGGCCGACCGCGCTCATCATCTGGCCGCTCTGGCAGTAGCCGCATTGCGCCACGTCATGCTTGACCCACGCCTCGAGCACGGCCTTGCCGACCTTGTCGTCGGCGATGTGTTCGGACGTGGTGATCTGCTGGCCCGCCACTGCGGAAATCGGCAGCACGCAGCTGCGCGTGGGCTGGCCGTTCAGGTGCACCGTGCAGGCACCGCACGACGCAACGCCGCAACCGAACTTCGTGCCGGTCAGGCCCAGGTTGTCGCGCAACGCCCAGAGCAGCGGGGTCGACGGATCCGCATCGACTTCCACCGGTTTGCCGTTGATGTTCAACGTGACCATTGGGGGATTCTCCTTGTGGGGCGTGAGGGGAGTCTTACCGTTATGACGCCTTCGATATAGCGGGCTGGCGGTATGGACGGGGTGTATTAAAGCAGGTTCGGATGGGTTCTGCTGGCGCCACATCACATGGCTTCTGGCGGGCTGCACACGTTTTCGTCGGCTCTGGATCTGGTGGTTCATGTGCCCAAAAAAGCCGTCCGGAATCCGCCCAGGCAGCTTGACAACACCCCGCCCTCCCCATCACTATCGCCGGATGCATTCTCAGCAGACCATCCTCCGTACCGCTCCTGCCCGCACCCTCTCGTGCGTGCGCGGTCTGCTATCCGCTTCTCTACTACGCGTGTAAGCGCGTAGACCACTCTTTCCGCCTCGTTCCGGTGTTTGACCGGTCCGTGCCCTGAGCGGCGACGGGCCTTGTGTGTGGCGCAGTCCGTGCGCCGAATCGTTGGAGCTTTCTCATGCCCGCCTCGATCCCGCTTTCGCTACGACTACCGACCGGTTGCCAGACCACGCGCCCGTGGCTGTCTGGCCGCCACCTCCCGAACCCGATTCCGGCCACCCCGGACGCTGCCCGCGCGGCCGTCCCCGTTGTACGAAACCGATCTCGATCTCACAGGACGCACGCACCATGTTGAAGAACCCCGCCACCAAGTACCGCCCCTTCCCCGCCATCGCCCTCGCCGATCGCACCTGGCCCAACAAGACGATCACCCGTGCCCCGATCTGGATGAGCACGGACCTGCGCGACGGCAACCAGGCCTTGTTCGAGCCCATGAACGCCGAGCGCAAGATGCGCATGTTCAAGATGCTCGTGCAGATCGGCTTCAAGGAGATCGAAGCCGCTTGCCCCGCTGCCTCCCAAACCGATTTTGATTTTGTCCGCGAGCTGATCGAGGGCGGACACATCCCTGACGGCGTGGCCATCGAAGTGCTCACGCAGGCCCGCGAAGACCTGATCCGCCGCACGATGGAATCGCTGCGCGGCGCCAAACGCGCCATCATCCACGTCTACAACGCGACCGCGCCGGTGTTCCGCCGCACGGTGTTCAACACCGACCGCGAAGGCGTCAAGCGCATTGCCGTGCAAAGCGCCAAGCTGATCCGCGAGATTGCGGAAACGATGCCCGAGACGCAGTGGACGTATCAGTACAGCCCCGAAGTCTTCAGCGGCACCGAGCTGGATTTTGCGCTGGAGGTCTGCAACGCGGTGACCGAAGTCTGGGAGCCGACGCCCGAGCACAAGATCGTCTTCAACCTGCCTGCCACGGTGGAGATGGCCACGCCAAACATCTACGCCGACCAGATCGAATGGATGCATCGCAACCTGGCGCGCCGCGATTCGATCATCCTCTCCGTGCATCCGCACAATGACCGCGGCACTGCCGTGGCAGCGGCTGAACTGGCCGTGATGGCCGGCGCCGATCGCGTGGAAGGCTGCCTGTTCGGCAATGGCGAGCGCACCGGCAACGTGGATCTCGTCACGCTTGCGCTGAACCTGTATTCGCAGGGCGTCGATCCGGGCCTGGATTTTTCGCACATCAACGACGTGGCCCGCACGTGCGAAGACTGCACGCAGCTGCCGGTGCATCCGCGCCATCCGTACGTGGGCGACCTGGTGTTCACGGCGTTCTCGGGCTCGCACCAGGATGCGATCAAGAAGGGCTTTGCCGTGCAGAAGCCCGACGCCATCTGGGAAATGCCGTACCTGCCGATCGACCCGGCCGACGTGGGCCGCACGTACGACTCGATCATTCGCGTGAACAGCCAGTCGGGCAAGGGCGGGATCGCATACCTGCTCGAATCGGGCTATGGCGTGGCGATGCCGCGGCGCCTGCAGGTGGAGTTCAGCAGCACCGTGCAGAAGCTGACCGACGAAAGCGGCCGCGAAGTGACCGCCGCCGACATCTGGGCACTGTTCCAGCAGACGTATCTGCGCAGCGATGGCGCAATCGGCTACGTGTCGCACCGCCTGACCGAGCAGGAAGACGGCAGCCAGCACATCCGCCTGGTCGTCAACATTGCCGATCGTGAGCACATCTGCGAAGGCGTGGGCAACGGGCCGCTGGATGCGCTCGTGCATGCGCTGTCGCACGTGCTGACGGCACCCGTGTCGATCCACCACTATGAAGAACGTGCACTGGGCCAAGGCGCCAATGCCGACGCGATCGCTTTCGCGGAAGTGGCAGCGCCGGGCGTGGCCGGCAGCGTGTTCGGCGTGGGCGTGGATGCCAACCTGACCACCGCGTCGATCCGCGCGGTGGTGGGCGGCGTCAACCGGCTGATCACCCACGCGGGCAGCGGCATGCTGCGCAGCGGCAAGAACGAGGCACAAGCCGCTTAAGGCACACGTCGGCCCACACAGTGGAGCGCCAGTTGCTAAATTGGAGAGGTGCGTTCGGGCGATTCCCCGGCGCAGCTCTTCGAAGCGCCCCTGCGCGCACATCCACTGCCAAAAGGAGAACCGACATGACCAATCGTCCGACCGCGAAAGAGAATGCCAAGCGTTTTGCCAGTGTGATCCAGGCGCTCCAGGCGTGCGAAAACGCTTGCAATCATTGCGCGGCGGAATGCAGCAAGAATGGGCACGCCGCGGCCATGGCGCGCTGCATCAGCGTGTGCACCGACTGCGGGCAATACTGCGCGCTCACCCGCAAGTTCCTGGAGCGGAACAGCGAATTTGCCGAACTGCTGCTGGAAGACTGCGCCGAAATCTGCAGCCAGTGCGCAGAAGAATGCGACCATCATGAGCAGGGGCACTGCGTGGACTGCGCAGCCGCCTGCCGCGCGTGCATGGACGCCTGCCTGAAGGTCGCTGGCGTGGAATCCGTCACGGCTGAACCGACCGTCTTCTGACCATTCCTTTCAACGCGTATGAAAATTGGCGAACTCGCCCAGCGCACGGGCATCAGCATCGAGACCATCCGCTTCTATGAAGCGCAGGGCCTGCTGCCGCCGCCCGCACGTGCTGCCAACAACTATCGCGTCTATACGCCCGAGCATGCCGAGCAGCTGGCCTTCATCGCGAAGTGCCGGTCGCTCGACATGGCGCACACCGAGATCCGCCGGCTGCTGGAGCTGCAAGCCAACCCGCAGGCTTCGTGCGAAGAGATCAACAACCTGCTCGATGAGCATCTGCGCCATGTGCAAGCGCGCATCGCAGAGTTGAACGATCTGAAGCAGCAGATCGAGGCGATCGGGCGGCGCTGCACGACGGCCGCGTCGGTGGCGGAGTGCGGCGTGTTGCAGTCATTGCACGAGGAAGCGGTCGCCGGCAACCACACCGGGCACGGGCACGATCATGGCGACGCCGAGCACGCGCACAAGCACATCCGCGGCGTGCATCGCTGAGGGCGGCCGACCGACCCTCAAACGCGCGTGCGCATCACCCGCAGGCCGTTGAACACCACCAGCAGGCTCGCGCCCACATCGGCAAAGATCGCCATCCACAGCGTGGCGTCGCCCATCACGGCCAGGGCCAGGAACACCGCCTTGATGCCGAGGGCCAGCACGATGTTCTGACGCAGCACGGCCACCGTGCGGCGGCTGATGCGGATGAAGCTGGCGAGCTTGCGCGGGTCGTCGTCCATGATGGCAACGTCGGCGGCTTCGAGCGCCGTGGCGGTGCCGGCCGCTCCCATGGCAAAGCCGATGTCGGCGCGCGCGAGGGCCGGGGCGTCGTTGATGCCGTCGCCCACCATGCCGACAAAGCCGTGCTGCGCGGCGAGCTCGCCCACCACACGCTGCTTGTCGGCAGGCAGCTGTTCGGCGTGCACGTTCTCGATGCCGACTGTCCTGGCGATGGCCCACGCGGCCCGGCGATCGTCGCCGGTCAGCATGACCGGTGTCACGCCGAGCGCGCGCAGTGCGGCGATGGCCTCGGCGCTTTGCGCACGCTCGCGGTCCCGCACGCCGAAAAGCGCCACGGCACCATTCGCATCGCACAGCGTGACCGCCGACATGCCTTCGGCTTGCAGCGATTCCGCAGCGCTGCGCCAGGCCGGCGTGTCCAAGCCGCGATCCGCCACCAGCGCGGCATTGCCGAGGTGCCAGCGCACGCCGTTGAGCGTGCCCGCCACGCCGCGGCCCGGCAGCACCGACAGATCCTCGACGGAAGCCGCGTCCACGCCGCCGTGCTGGGCAGCCGCCTGCACGATGGCCACGGCGATCGGGTGCGTGGTGTTGGCATCCAGTGCAGCCGCGACGGCCAACGCCTGCAGGTGTTCGCGGTCGGTTGCGGCACGCAGCGCGGCGACGGCGCGGCGTTCGCCGTTGGGCAGTACCACCGCATCGAGCACCGGCCGGCCGGCGGTGAGCGTACCGGTCTTGTCCAGCGCCAGCGCGCGCAGGCGGCGTCCGCTTTCCAGGTAGACGCCGCCCTTGACGACGATGCCGCGCCGCGCGGCGGCAGCCAGACCGCTGACCACCGTCACGGGCGTCGAGATCACGAGCGCGCAGGGGCAGGCGATCACCAGCAGCACCAGCGCGCGATACGTCCAGGCAAGCCAGCCGTCGGCCGTCACCAGCGGGCCGACGATGGCCACGGCCAGCGCCAGCAACATCACCGCGGGCGTGTAGACGGACGAGAACCTGTCGACGAATCGCTGCGTGGGCGCGCGCTGTGATTGCGCCTCCTGGATGGCCCCGGCGATGCGGGCGAGCGTGCTGTCGGCCGCCACGGCCGTGGCCTGCGCCTCCACCACGCCGTCGGTGACGATGGTGCCGGCGAGGAGGGTGTCGCCGACGGCCTTCTCGACGGGCAGGCTCTCGCCGGTGACGGGCGATTCATCGAGCGCCGCACGGCCGCTCACGACGCGCGCATCGACCGGGACGCGGCTGCCTGTGCGCACACGCAGGCGCGCGCCAATGGCGACCGACCCGACGGCGACGTCGCGCCAGCCGCCGGCGCCATCGGCCAGTTCCGCGGTATCGGGCGCGATGGCGGTGAGCGCGCGCACGGCATCGCGGGCACGTACGAGCGCGCGCGCTTCGATCGCCTCGGCCACGGCAAACAGGAAGATCACCATGGCCGCTTCGGCCCACTTGCCGATCAGCAGCGCGCCGATCACAGCCACCGCCATCAGGAAGTTGATGTTGAACGTGAATGCGCGCAGGGCGATCCAGCCCTTGCGCAACGTCGGGCCGCCGGCCAGCGCGATGGAGGCGAGCGCCAGCCCCAGCACCGGCCACGCATGGTCACCGAGCGACCACGCAATGGCCTCCGCAGCGAACGCCGCCACGCCGCCCACGCCCAGCCACCACGTGCGGCGCGAAATGCCGGCCGGCGGCACTGGCGCGGTCGCCGTGCGACCGTGCTGTTCGAGCACCTCGCCGTCCATGCCGATGGCGCGCAGGGCTTCGAGGAACGGCGTCACGTCGTCCACGGTGTGGTGGATCGTGAGGTGACGCTCCAGCAGGTTGAAATCCAGCGCGACCACGCCATCGGCGCTGCCCAGCTTGGCGCGGATCATGCGCTCTTCGGTCGGGCAGTCCATCTGCTCGATGCGCACGGTGGTGCGGCCCGTGGCTGCCGCGCGGGCGGTGTCATCGGTGAGCGCCGCGGCTGCGTGCGCGTGGCCATGATCGTGGTGATCGTGGCCGTGATCGTGTGCGTGGCGGGAAGTGTCCATTGCGACCGGCGGCTGGTGGCCGCAGCAACCCCCGCAAGCGGCGGCTTCCGGCTTGGCGGCGTGGTCGTGGACAGTCAGAGTGGAGGCGAGATCGGGTTTCATGCCCTCCATTCAAAACCCTGAAGAAGCTTCAGGGTCAAGCCCACCTCTCAGATAAGGTCTTTCGTCCACTTGGCGACGATGGCGCGGGCTTCCGGCCAGTCGCCCAGGCCGGACTCGGCATTGATATGGCCGCGCGGGCCCAGGACGATCGGCTCGGCCCCCCACGCGGCCGCCTGGCGCGCACTCCAGCCGGCGTCGCTGTACGGATCGTCGGTGCTGAAGATCAGCACGGAAGGAAACGGCAGGCGCTGCTGCGGCATGGGGCGGAAGTCCGCCAGTTCCGCCGGCATGTCGGCGCGATCGAGCTGCGGCGGCGCCACCAGCAGCGCCCCGCGCACGCGCACGGCGCGCGGCGATGCGGCCGCCCAGTGCGCCGTCAGCACGCAACCCAGGCTGTGCGCGACCAGCACCACGTCGCCCGGCGCCGCGCTGACTTCGGCCTCGAGCGCCGCCACCCAATCCGCACGCTTGGGCGTGAACCAGTCGCGCTGCTCGACACGGCGATCCCCATGCAGGCGCTCCCAGCGCGATTGCCAGTGCTCGGGGCCGGAGTTCTGCCAGCCGGGGAGGATCAGGACGGTGGGGGTGGCGCTCACGGGCACTCCAGCAGCAAGTTTGGACGCACCATTCTGCCGCGAATCCGCCGACCGCGTCGGATGGATTCATCGGCGGATCCGCATAATTCATCCAAATATTCCGTTTCACAGGCAGATCGCGAGCTTCTACAGTCGCCGACAAATCCCGCCAACAGGGATTCCGAATCCAAAACGCGGAGGAGACCATGCTCGCACTGCTCGGGCTGCTGACCATCGTTGCGCTGTTCGTCGTCATCCTGACCAAGCGCATGTCGCCGCTGGTCGCGCTCATCGCCATTCCCATCGTTGCCGCGCTCATCGGCGGCTTCGGGCTGAACACCAGCAAGTTCATCATCGGGGGCATCAAGGATGTCGCCCCGGTGGCCGGAATGTTCATCTTCGCCATCCTGTACTTCGGCATCGTCACGGACGCCGGCATGCTGGACCCGATCATCGACCGCATCCTGCGCACCGTCGGCAGCCGTCCGCCGCGCATCGTGGTTGGCTCGGCGCTGCTGGCGCTGCTCATCCACCTCGATGGCTCGGGCGCGGTGGCGTTCCTCATCACCATTCCTGCCATGCTGCCGCTGTACGACCGGCTCGGGATGGACAGGCGCATCCTGGCATGCGTGACGTCGATGGCGTGCGGCGTGAACTTCCTGCCGTGGACAGGGCCGATGATCCGCGCATCCGCCTCGCTGCACATGCCGGTGACGGACATCTTCAATCCGCTGATCCCCGTGCAGGCCGTTGGGCTGGTGTTCGTCTTCGTGTGTGCGTGGCTGCTGGGCAAGCGTGAAGAGAAACGCCTCGGCCTCGCCCACCACGATGGCGCCGCGCAGGTCGTCGCACGCCCGCTGTCGGACGCCGAGCAGGCGCTGCGCCGCCCGCGCAATTTCTGGATCAACCTGATCCTCACGGTCGTCGTGATGGGCGTGATGGTAAGCGGCAAGGTCGACCCGGTGGTGATGTTCATGCTGGGCGTGGTGGCCGCGCTGCTCATCAATTACCCGAACGTCGACCAGCAACGCCAGCGGGTGGACGCCCACGCCAAGGCCGCGCTGATGATGGCCAGCATCCTGCTCGCGGCGGGCGTGTTCACCGGCATCATGAGCAAGTCGGGCATGCTCACGGCGATGGCCAGGACGGCGGTGGACTTCATCCCGCCCGCCATGGCGCATCACATTCCGGTGGTGCTGGGCGTGCTGTCGATGCCGCTGTCGCTGCTGTTCGATCCGGATTCGTTCTACTTCGGCGTGCTGCCGGTGGTGGCCGAGGCGTCGAAGATGCTCGGCGTCGCGCCGGTGCATGTCGCGCAGGCTGCCGTGCTCGGCCAGATGACCACCGGCTTCCCGGTGAGCCCGCTCACGCCAGCGACCTTCCTGGTGGTGGGGCTGTGCGGCATCGAGCTGGCCGACCACCAGAAATTCTCGATCCCCTTCCTGTTCGGTGCCACGCTGCTGATGACGATGGCGGCCGTGGTGCTGGGCGTGATTCCGTGGTGATGGCATGAACAAACTTCGTATCGGCGGCGGCGCCGGATACTCGGGCGACCGCATCGAACCGGCGCTGGAACTGGCAGAGCACGGCGACATCGACGTGCTGATGTTCGAATGCCTGGCCGAGCGCACCATCGCGCTGGCACAGCAGGTGCGCCGCAAAGACCCGACGCACGGCTACGACCCGCTGCTCGAAGCGCGCATGCGGGCCGTATTGCCGGCCTGCGCGGCGCGCGGCATCCGCATCGTCACCAACATGGGTGCGGCCAACCCGCAGGCGGCGGCCGGGCGCACGCTCGACATCGCCCGCGAGCTTGGCCTCAAGCTGCGCGTGGCGGCCGTCACCGGCGACGACGTGCTGGACCTGCTGCGGGCACGCGGCCATGACTTCACGCTCATGGACGGCGGCGCGCCTGTCGCCTCGCTCGGTGCGCGCATGGTCTCGGCCAATGCGTACCTTGGCGCGCAGGGCATCGTCGATGCACTGGCGCAAGGCGCGGACGTTGTCGTCACCGGGCGCGTGGCCGATCCGGCGCTGGCACTCGGACCGCTCATCCACGCCTTCGGCTGGCGCATGGACGACTGGCACCGCCTCGGCTGCGGCACGCTGGCCGGCCATCTGCTCGAGTGCGCGGGGCAGATCACCGGCGGGTACTTCGCCGACCCGGGCGTCAAGGACGTGCCCGGTCTCGCGCGCCTGGGCTTCCCCATCGGCGAAGTCGGGGAAGACGGATCGGTGCTCATCACGAAGGTGCCCACGGCGGGCGGCATCGTGACCGAGGCCACGTGCAAGGAGCAGTTGCTGTACGAGATCCACGACCCGGCGCGCTACCTCACGCCCGACGTCGTGGCCGACTTCTCCAACGTCCGCATGCGCACCGCCGGCCAGGACCGCGTCGTCATCGAAGGCGCAACGGGCGCGCCGCGTACCGGCCAGCTGAAAGTGTCGATCGGCTATCTCGACAGCTACATCGGCGAGGGCCAGATCAGCTATGCCGGCCCCAACGCCGTGGCGCGCGGGCGGCTGGCGCTCGACATCGTGCGCGAGCGCCTGGCGCTCACAGGCGTGCAGACGACGCAGACGCGCTTCGAGCTGATCGGCGCGGATGCCCTGCATGGCGCGGCCCTCTCTCGCGCGGACGCCGAACCGTACGAGGTGCGCGTGCGCGTGGCCGCGCGCACCGAATCGATGGCCGAAGCCGTGCGCATCGGCAACGAAGTCGAAACGCTGCTGACCTGCGGCCCCTCGGGCGGCGGCGGCGCAACGAAAAGCGCGCGCGAGATCATCGCCGTGGCCTCGACGTTGATCCCTGCGGAACTCGCTCCGCACGCCGTGCACATCCTGGAGAGCTGACATGCGCCGACTGCTTCGCGACCTCGCCCACACCCGCGCCGGCGACAAGGGCGACATCTCTTGCATATCCGTCATCGCGCATCGTGCGGAGGACTTTGCCGCATTGGAGCAGCACGTGACGGCCGAGCGCGTGCGCGCGCATTTCGCAGAACTCGTCACCGGCCATGTCGAGCGCCACGTGCTGCCGCAGTTGGGCGCGCTGAACTTCGTGCTGCACGGCGCCTTGGCCGGCGGCGTGACGCGCTCGCTGGCGCTGGATGCGCATGGCAAGTCGCTCTCGAGCGCGCTGCTCACGCTGGAGGTTCCGGCGTAGGTTCCGCGATAAGCTGGCGGCCTATCCGTCGGCATGCCCATGAACCTCTCCGTCAAGCAGCTCCGCGCGTTTGCCGCGCTGCGCGAGCACAAGAACTTCACGCAGGCCGCGCAGACCTGCCACCTGTCGCAATCGGCCTTCAGCGCCCTGATCCAGAACCTGGAGGCCGATGCCGGCGTGCGCCTGTTCGACCGCAACACGCGCCACGTTGAACTCACGCCCGAGGGCGAAGCCTTTGCGGAATCCGCGCTGCGCCTGCTGGCCGATTTCGAAGCCACGTTCGCTGACCTGCGCGACCGGGCAGCTGCCCGCACGGGCCGCGTGACGGTGGCCGCGCTGCCGTCGATCGCGGCGGGCATCCTCCCGGGCGTGCTGGCCGTATTCTCGGCGCAGCATCCGGGCATCCAGCTCGCGCTGCACGACCAGTTGTCCGCCCCGTGCATCGACATGGTCCGGCGCGGCGCGGCAGACTTCGCCATCGCCGCCATGGGCGCCGACATGGCCGGGCTTGCCGCCCAACCGTTCTGCGCAGACGACTTCCACCTCGTCTGCCACCAGGACCATCCACTCGCCCACAAGCGCGCGCTCAGCGTCGGCGATCTGGTCGATGTGCCGTTCATCCACCTCGCGCGCAACACGAGCATCCGGCAATACCTGGATGCGGCCCTGCACCCGACCAAGCTGCGCAGCGGCATGGAAGTCGAGCACCTGGCGACGGCGGCCGCGCTGGTGGCGGCCAACCTCGGTATTACGGTGATTCCCGCGCTGGCGCTGTTCCAGTTCCGCCTGCCCGAGCTGGTGGTGCGGCCACTACCATTGCCGGGGCTGGTACGCACCCTGTATGTGATCCGGCGCGACGGGCGCAGCCTGTCGGTAGCGGCCCAGGCACTGCTGGACCTGTTGTTCGCGCACCCCGCGCACACCGCCGCGCGGATGTGATGGCAGCTTGACCAGGCGCATCCCGCTGGGCCACCCAGGCTGCTACAGTCAAAAGCATCCCGAACGCCCGGAGCGCATCATGTATCAACGCATCCTTGCCGGCTTTGACGGCAGCCACGAAGCCAAACTCGCCGTCGACCAGGCTGCCGCGCTAGCCAAGGCATTCGGCGGGCGGTTGCGTGTCGTATGGGCCATCGGCAGCCCGCGCATGCCCGAGGCGCGGGAGATCTACGACGTCGATAAACTCCGCGAGGCCGAACGCCAGACGGCAGACCACTCCCTGGCCGAACTGCATCGCGCGCTGCAAGCCGACGGCGTTGCCATCGAAACCGATGTGCTGATGCTAAGCGCTGTCGATGACGACATCGGCAGCGCGCTGGAGCACGACGCCGTGCGCTGGCAGGCCGACACCATCGTCGTCGGATCGCAGGGCAAGCATGGGCTCGCGCGCATTCTGCTCGGCAGCGTGGCGGAGCGGACCACCAAACTATCGCGCCGCACCGTCATCGTGGTACGTGCGCAGCACCCGGAACACGCCACCAACTGAAGGCACCGAAGGCACACGTTTTTTGAACCCCTTCACTATGCAACTTGTTGCATAGTTTGAGAGCGCTGTGCTATGTTGCTCCCCACGTTGATGCAATCCGTTGCACTTTCCGCCCAGGAGCCAGCATGCCGCCGCCGATTCCCCAGACCTTGAACGCAGCCGCCCAAGCCACCCTGGAGGCCTGGCACGTCATGCTCGAGCGCAACAACATGGACGCGCTCGAGCACCTGTTCACCGAAGACGTGGTGTTCCGCTCGCCCGTGGCGCACACGGCGTATCCGGGCCGCACCGCGACCACGCTGGTCCTGCGCACCGTCAACACCGTTTTTGAAGACTTCCAATACCACCGCAGCTTCGCCACCGACGATGGGCTGAGCGTGGTGCTCGAATTCAGCGCCAATGTAAGCGGCAAGGCCCTCAAGGGCATCGACATGATCCGCTTCAATGCCGACGGCAAGATCGTCGAATTTGAAGTCATGGTGCGTCCGGCCACGGGGCTGCAGGCGCTCGGCGCGGCGATGGGTGCCAAGCTGGGCGACAAGCTCGGCCTGCTCAGAGCAGGCGCCTGAACCGTTTCCTGAATCCATTCCCATACCAAGACCAACGGAGACTGCCATGTCGCTGCCGCCGATCCTGCAAAACCGCCTGTCCGTGCCCGTGGTGGGCTCGCCGCTGTTCATCATCTCCAACCCGGATCTCGTGATCGCCCAGTGCAAGGCGGGCGTGGTCGGCTCGTTCCCGGCGCTCAATGCGCGCCCGGCCGAGCTGCTGGAGACGTGGTTGCAGCGCATCACCACCGAGCTGGCCGAATACGACGCGCAGCACCCCGACAAGCCGTCGGCGCCGTTTGCCGTCAACCAGATCGTGCACAAGTCCAACGACCGCCTGGAGCACGACCTGGAGCTGTGCGTCAAGTACAAGGTGCCCATCGTCATCACGTCGCTCGGCGCACGCGAAGACGTGAACCGCGCCGTGCACAGCTACGGCGGCATCGTGCTGCACGACGTGATCAACAACACGTTTGCCAAGAAGGCGATCGAGAAAGGCGCGGATGGCCTGATCGCGGTGGCAGCGGGCGCGGGTGGCCACGCGGGGACGACCTCGCCGTTTGCGCTCATCCATGAAATCCGGGAGTGGTTCGACGGCCCGCTGCTGCTGTCGGGCGCGATCGCCAACGGCAACGCCATCCTGGCGGCGCTGGCCGCTGGCGCGGACCTGGCCTACGTCGGCTCGGCCTTCATTGCCACGGAAGAGGCCAACGCGGTGGAAGGCTACAAGCAGGCCATCGTCGAATCCAGCGCCACCGACATCGTCTACACAAACCTCTTCACGGGCGTGCACGGCAACTACCTGCGCAAGAGCATCGAGAACGCCGGTCTGGACCCGGACGCGCTGCCCGAATCGGACCCGAGCAAGATGAACTTCGGCTCGGGCGGCGGCGCCAAGGCCAAAGCGTGGAAGGACATCTGGGGCGCCGGCCAGGGCGTGGGCGCGGTCAAGCGGGTGGTGCCGGCGGCCGAACTCATCAAGCGCTTTGCCGAGGAGTTCGAGGTGGCGCGCCGCCGCCTGAACACGATCGAGGCCTTGCGCGCCCCGGCGACGGGCAAGGCGACGGTTTAAGCCCCCGGCGACGCCGACAAACGCTCCGCCGCCTGGCCAGGACCGCTTCGCAGCGTTCCGTCGATGCCTTCAAGCGGTGACAGAGGCTGGCTCCAGCAACGGCAGCACATCGTCTGCCCAAGCGAGCCAGCCTTCTTCGTAAACGATGCCGCGCTGGAGCACCGCATGCTGCAGCCGCTGCGCGCGCGTGAGGTCGGGGCGCGCGAAATCGCGCTGCTCGATCTCGCGGAAGGTGTTCAGGCGCGCGCGGTGCTGCTCGATCAGACGCTGCATCTCGTCGGCAAAACCGAGCGGGCCGATCACCGCTTCGGCACGCAGCTTGACCAGCACCTCTTCACGGTTGTCCGACGACACGGTGGGCTCCAGCACCCACCGCGCGAGTTCGTCGCGGCCGGCCGGTAGCACGGTGTAGGTTTTCCTGCGGCTGTCTTCCTCTTCTTCCACGCTCACCCAGCCGGCTTCTGCCATGCGACCGAGCTCGCGGTAGATCTGCTGATGCGTGGCACTCCAGAAGTAGCCCATCGACTTGTCAAAGCGGCGAGCAAGCTCGTAGCCCGACGAGGGCTTTTCAAGCAGCGATGTGAGCAAGGCGTGTTGGATGGACATGAGCAGGAAGTTGGCCTGGAGCGTGTGTTGTGGCGTCGGGGCTTGTGGATACCGGTGCCCGACTCGATCAACGCACTTTACAGAACAGCGCCGGGCACGTCATGTCCAGTTTGCCGCGCGATGCGGCATGCGGACATCGGGCTGTGCGAGCCCAGCTACGCATCGCCCACGAAATCATGTTCGGATTTCGTGAATTCCGTTTTGATCCAATCGACGAACGCGCTGATGCGACTCGGCAGCAGACCGGCATGCGGATACACCACGCTGATGGGCAGCGGGGGCACCTTGTACGCATGCAGGATTTCCTGCAGTTGCCCGCCGGCCAACTGGCTCGCCACCTGATACCGCAGAAACTGCCCCACGCCGAGCCCCGCCACGCACGCGTCGATGGCCGGGGCGCCGTGGTTGCATTCGAGATTGCCGCCGATCACGATGCGCTGCTCCCGGCCGCGCTCCTGGAACAGCCACGTCGTGCGGCCGCTCCCGGAGAACCGGATGCAGTTTTCCTGCGCGAGATCCGCCGGTTTCTGCGGAATGCCTCGGCGCTGGAGGTACGCGGGGCTCGCCACGACGACCCGGCTGACACGGCTGACTTGCTGCGCGATCAGGTTGGAATCGTCGAGGTGGCCGATGCGTATGCCAACGTCGACGCCCTCTTCCAGCAGGTTCACCACACGGTCGAGCAGCAGCAGACGGCATTGCACCTTCGGGTACCGCTCGAGAAACGGGATCACCGCGGGCGCCACATGCCGCTGGCCAAACAGGACCGGCGCGGTCATGGTGAGGAGGCCGCTGGGTTCTTCCTGGCGCGCCCGCAGGCGATGCTCGGCCTGGTCGACCGCGCCGAGGATGTCCCGGCACGACGCCAGATACATCCGTCCCTCGTCGGTCAACGACAGGCGGCGCGTTGTGCGGTTGAGCAGGCGCACGCCCAGGTCGGCTTCGAGCGTCGCGAGCGTGCGCACCGTGGACGGCAACGACGATCCGAGCGCGGCGGCGGCCTTGGACAGCGTCCCGTTGTCCACGATCGCCACGAAGGTCTGCATTGCGCGGAGCTTGTCCATCTTTGCCAGGCGGGTTGCACATGGGTCGACAGATTAGTCCATTTTTTGGATGAGTGAAGTTCGTGTCGAGCCATTTATCCGGCGACCGTATCAATCAAGAATGGGGCTCCCTTTCCTGAACGGAGCCGCCCCATGTCTTGCAAGCCGGCACAGCCCATCAAGCTCTACCGCCATGCCCTGTCGGGGCACTGCCACCGCGTCGAATTGCTGCTCAAGCTGCTGGAGCTGCCGTATGAACGGATCGACATCGACCTGCGCGCCCGGGAGCACAAAACGCCAGCGTTCCTGCAGTTGAACCGCTTTGGCCAAGTCCCTGTGATCGACGACGGCGGCACCGTCATCGCCGACTCCAATGCCATCCTCGTCTACCTGGCCAAGCGCTATGACGATGGCAGATGGCTGCCCGCCGACCCGGTCGGCGCCGCGCAGGTGCAGCGCTGGTTTTCGGTCGCCGCGGGGCCGCTTGCCACGGGGCCGGCCGGGGCGCGCCGGGCCACCGTTTTTGGCGCGCCGCTGGATGCGCAGGCGCTGATCGCGCAAAGCCATGCCCTGCTGGCGATCTTCGACGAGGAACTGGCCGAGCATGACTATCTGCTGGGGCCCACACCGACCCTGGCCGACATCGCGTGCTACAGCTACATCGCGCATGCACCGGAAGGCAACGTCTCGCTGGACAGCTACGCGCACGTGCGGGCCTGGCTTTCGCGCATCGAGCAATGGCCGAACTTTGTCGCCATGCAGGCGAGCGCCGTGGGGCTGGCCGCCTAAGGCGACACGTCAAGGGGCAACGCCATGGAGTTACCAGAACAGGCCTCGCCGTTTCACCGGGGCGAGCGCGCCGTGCAGGACCGGGCGGGCGTCCGGGACCGCGCAGAGGCGCACGGGCAACGCGGCATACGAACCTACCTGCTGGAACAGCACCAGGAGTTCTTCGGAAAGATCCCGTTTATCGTGCTCGGCGCCCTGGACGGCGACGGAAAGCCGTGTGCCAGCCTGCTGGCGGGCCACGCCGGTTTCATCCGTGTGCCCGACCCCTACAGCCTGCACATTGGCGCCCTGCCCGACCCCGAAGATCCGCTGGCGGGCGCGCTTCATGTGGGCAGCGACGTCGGCCTGCTCGGCATTGAAACGACGACGCGGCGAAGAAACCGGTTGAACGGCCCGGTGCTGTCTCTCGATGCTGCCGGCATGGTGATCGGCGTGCGGCAGAGCTTCGGCAACTGCCCGAAGTACATCCAGGTGCGCAGCCTCGCGCCGCGCCAGCGGGCAACGGCGCCTGCCGCGGCGCAATCGGTGCCGGCACTCGACGATGCGGCGGTGCGGCTCATCCGGTCTTCCGATACGTTCTTCATCGCTACGCATGCAGCGACGGCCGGGCCTGCCAGGGCGACGGGAGCGGATGTCTCGCACCGCGGCGGCAAGCCGGGGTTCGTCCGTGTCGATGACGACGCAACGCTGCTGTGGCCCGACTTTATCGGCAACAATTTCTTCAACACGCTGGGCAACCTGCATGTGAACCCCTCGGCGGGGCTGCTGTTTCCGGACTTCGAATCGGGCGACCTGCTCCATCTCGCGGGCACCTGCGAGATCGTATGGGACGGGCACGACGTGCAGGCGTTCGAAGGCGCGCAGCGCCTCGTGCGGTTTCATGTCGAGCGCATGTATCGGCGGCCGCAAGCCTTGCCTTGGCGGTTCTCTGCGCCGGAACCGTCGCCGTTCCTCGCCGGGACCGGTGCGTGGCCGGCCCGCTAGCGCGCTGCCCGCAGCCGATCCACCTTCACACCACCACGCCACTGGACTGACCATGGAAACCCGCCCGCCTCTGCCTCCGTTCAATCGCGACACCGCCGTCCAGAAGATCCGCCTGGCCGAAGACGCCTGGAATTCGCGCGACCCGGCCCGCGTCGTCCTGGCCTACAGCCCCGATACCCGCTGGCGCAACCGTGCCGAGTTCCCGCTCGGGCGCGAACAGGCGCAGGCGTTCCTGGAGCGCAAGTGGCGGCGCGAACTCGACTACCGTCTCATCAAGGAGCTGTGGGCATTCGAGGGCAACCGTATTGCCGTGCGCTTCGCCTATGAGTGGCACGACGACGCCGGCCAGTGGTACCGCAGCTACGGCAACGAGAACTGGGCATTCAACGAGCACGGCCTGATGACCCACCGCCATGCCAGCATCAATGACCTGCCCATCAAGGAAGAGGACCGCAAGTTCTTCTGGCCGCTGGGCCGCCGCCCCGACGATCACCCTGGGTTGTCCGACCTGGGCCTCTGAGCCGGCGCCCGGCACCATGGACGCGCCCGCCGGTCAGCGCAGATCGCACCGCATGCAAAGCGGCGATGCCTGCCCGGCGTCCCTGAACGCCGCCGATGCCCTGACCTCGGCCGGCGCGTTCTCCACGGGAAAGAGATAAAACCCCCAACGCGCGAAGTAAAGCGGCGCCCGCGCAGAAAGCAGGTAAGCCTGTCGCACGCCGCTGGCACGCGCACGCACGAGCAGCGTGCCAATCAGGCGACTTGCGATACCTTGATCGCGATACATCGGGTCGACCACGACCGAACGAATCACGATGGATGCCCCTCCACGCTCAGCAGCAGCGCAGCCAATGACGCGGCCTTTGTCCAGTGCAACGTGAAATGCTTCGATGGTGTCCTGAATATCGATATCGTCAGCCGGCAGCCTGGCACTCTTCAGGAGCGCAGCGACTTGGCACCAATCGGCAAGAGAAGCCGGGCGCAATTGAACTTCGTGGCTGAGCATGGGGCTGTCTCTAGGGAGCATTATCGGGGCGACAAGAAAAACCCACGGCCCGCCTCATGATGTTATTGTCTCTTCGTCACTTCCTTTGTTTCGCGGTCCGCCGGAAGTGCGCCGAGAGATTAGCACCGCGCCAAAACAAAAAAAATATCGCCCGTTAGGGCGATCCAAAACACAAGGGCAGTTGTATTGCTAGGCCGCGCATCGCCGGCGGCAGGCGACTGCCCCGCTCCCCCGCTCTTATTCTCAACGCCCGCCAATCTGCGCCCATGGCGCCGACGCAGAAGCGTACGAAAAACCGCCAGGAATTTCAGTAGCACAATCAGCCGAGTCCTCGTCCTACATGATTCCTACGACGCCGCTTACACCCTCGATAAAAGTCTTTTCACTATTTTGCCGTATATGCGCGCCGATTAACTTGAAGGATCAAAACTGTCTGCTTATCCTTTGCTCGCCCCAGAATACCCCGGCGAAATCGGCACGCCTTCGAGCAGGACGTTATGACAGCGCGATTAAAACCGCGCAGAAAAGAGATCACCGCGCTGAGCCCCCGCGACTTTGCGATTTCGCTCTTGCTCCCCAGTGATGGGGAACCCGATGAATTGGACCGCGCGGGGGTTGCGGCATGGGCAAGACACCTGTTGGCCTCGCTCGAGCGTCATCGCCCCGGACATATCCACCCCCGGGCGATACGCCAGCGGCGCGCGCTTCTCGCCGTTGTGCCGCCGGGCGCGCGGCGCACCTCGAACACCGCGCATTGATCGGGCGCCCCTAGGCGGCGCAGGTTGGACGCCGCTGCAAGCGTGGGTTCAACGCCCGCCCGCACCCGATTCCGTGATCGCGCTGTACACCAGCGTGCGCAGCTGTCGGCGTACGGGGTAGGCGGAGGACGGCAGAACCTGCGTGAGGAAGAGCCCGACCAGGTCTTCCTGCGGGTCCACCCAGAAGAAGGTACCGGCCGCGCCGCCCCAGAAGAAGTCGCCGGCGCTGCCGGGGATGAGCGTGGCCGCCGGCGATATCGTGGTGGCAAAACCCAGCCCGAAGCCAACGCCGTCGTAGGCTGCCTCGCTGAACATCGAGCGCGGCGACAAGGTCGAGATGTCGGCCCCACCCGGCAGGTGGTTCGCGGTCATCAGCGCCACCGTCTTCGGCCCCAGCAGGCGCACGCCGTCGAGTTCACCGCCTTGCAGCAGCATGCGCGAGAACCGCAGGTAATCGGCCGCCGTGGACACCAGGCCGCCGCCGCCCGACACGAAGCTCGGCGGCGCGAGGTACCGGCTGGTGCGCGGATCATCCTGCAGCGCGGGCCGGTCGGACACCAACGCCGAACCGAGCGCCCCCACGGCATAGCACGCGCAGAAGCGCGACGCCTTGTCCTCGGGCACGTAGAAGCCCGTATCGATCATGCCCAGCGGGTCGAAGATGCGCTCCTTCAGGAACGTCTCGAACGGCATGCCGCTGATCTTGCCGACGAGGTAGCCGAGCACATCGGTCGACACGGAGTAGTTCCACGCCTCGCCCGGCGAGAACTCCAGCGGCACACCGGCCAGCTTCTCGATCATCTCGTCGAGCGTGCCCTGCGTGGTGACGTCGCCGAGCTTCAACCGCCGATACGCCGCATCGACATTCGTGTTCTGGTGAAAGCCGTAGGTGAGGCCAGATGTGTGGCGCAGCAGATCGACCATCAGCATCGGGCGCTTCACCGGGCGCGTCTGGAAGCCCTCCATGAAGCCGCCGGCGAACACGCCCAGGTCCTTCCATGCCGGGATGAACTTGCTGACCGGGTCGTCGAGCGCGACCTCGCATGCTTCGACCAGCATCATGAACGCCACCGAGGTCACCGGCTTGGTCATCGAATAGATGCGGAAGATCGCGTCCTCGGCCAGCGGCACCTGCCGCTCCCGGTCGGCGAGGCCGAGCACAGAATTGAGGACGAGCTCGCCACGCCGCCATACCTGCGTGAGCGCGCCGGGCAGCTTGCCCGTGGCGATGTAAGCGTCGTCGATGAAGCGTTCGACCCGTGCGAGCCGGTCGCGGGACATCCCGTGCGGTTGCGTGGCTTGCCTGTCCATGCGGTCTCCTTGCGTTTGCGAAACGGCTTCCGGCGCGCGCGGCAGCGTTGGCGGCGTGGGCCGGTCCAGCCGACACTGTACAGCCGGGCGCGCGACGCGGGACAGGCCCCAGCTGTGCTTCAATCGCGGTTCTAACGCACCCTCGCCCCAACATGAAGCGCTTGGACGACCTGTATCTCTTTACCCGCGTGGTGGAAGCCGGCGGCTTTTCCGCCGCCGAGCGGGCCACGGGCATTCCCAAGTCGCGCCTGAGCCGGCGCATTGCCGAGCTCGAGGCGCAGCTCGGCACGCGGCTGCTGCATCGGTCCAGCCATCGTGTGTCGGTCACGCCGGTGGGCGAGGCGGTGTATCGGCATGCGCGCGACATGGCCGATGCGTCGGCCGCCATCGAGGCGCTTGCCGGTGCGGCGCGCAGCGAGCCCGCAGGTGTGCTGCGCGTGGGCACCTCGCCGCTGCTGGCCGAAACGCTCGTGGCCGGCTGGCTGGCAGCGTTTGCCGAGGCCCACCCGAAGCTGCGCGTCGAGCTCGATCTATCCAACACCTACGTCGACCTGGTCGAGCAGCGCATCGACGTGGCCATCCGCGCGGCTACCGGGCCGCTGCCGTCACGCGAGGTGGTGGCGCGGCACCTGGCCGTGTCGCCGCGCGTGCTGGTGGCAAGCCCGGCGCTGATCGCGCGGCTGGGCGAACCGGCCTCGCCCGCTGCGCTCGAAGACCTGCCCTGCGTCGGCCAGGGCACCCTCGCGCGCAGCCGCGACTGGGTGCTGCACGACGCGCGCGGACACCGCCTGGCGCTGCCGGTGCGGCCGCGCTTTGCGAGCGACAACATCATCGCCCTGCGCGAAGCGGCCATCGCGGGGCTGGGGCTGGCCGTGCTGCCGCTGCACTGTTGCCATGCCGCGCTGACCGAGGGGCGCCTGCGCACCGTGCTGCGGGAGTGGACGCCCGAGCCGGCCGACCTGCATGCGTTGTATCCGTCGCGCGCCGGCGTGCCGCCGTCGGTCAAGGCCCTGGTGGCATTTCTGCGCGATCGGTTCCAGCAGGAAACGACCATGAAGCCGCTTGCCGCGCGAGTTGGATGAAACCCGTAAATCGACATTTACGGAGTTACATGAAATTTTTCCATCGCACGCATGCCGATCTGTGATGCGAAACAGGACGGGCACACCGTCTGGCGTGCCCGCATGCGTGCGCAACGGCAGGTGTCAACGTTCAGCGCAGGCGTTCGAGCGCTTGGGCCGCAATGCGACGCGTGATCGCTTCGGCCGGCTCTTCCGCTGCGAACCGGCCCGCCTGACCGGACCACAAATTGATGAAGTCGCCCGAGCCCGTCGGCTCGGTCTTGGCGCGCAGCGGTGCAAGCGCCCCGCCTGCCGTCGGGAAGGCCGGTGCCAGCGGGTTCATCGGGCCGATCTCCCGCATCAGCCGGTTGACGATGCCGCGCGCCGGACGCCCGGTGAACAGATTCGTCAGCGCCGTATCGGCATCCGTCGCCTGCTTGAGCGCGGCACGGTGGATGGCGGAGGTCTTCGCCTCGGGCGAGAGCAGATACGCCGTGCCGATCTGCGCGGCAGAGGCACCCAGGGCGAACGCGGCCGCCATGCCGCGCCCGTCGCCAATGCCGCCGGCCGCAATGACGGGCACCTTTACCGCGTCCACCACCTGCGGCACCAGCGCGAGCGTACCGACCTGCGATTCGATGGTCGTCGCGAGAAACATGCCGCGATGCCCGCCCGCCTCGTTGCCCATGGCGATGACGGCGTCCACGCCGCGGGCCTCCAGCCAGCGCGCCTCTTCCACCGTCGTGGCGGCGGAGATCACCTTGGCCCCCGTGGCCTTCACACGCGCCAGCAGCTCGGGCGCCGGCAGGCCGAAGTGGAAACTCACGATCTCTGGCCTGAGGTCTTCCACCACCGCACACGTCGACTCATCAAACGGTGCGCGATTGGCCGCCGGTGCCTGCGCGTTCGGGTCGATGCCGAACTCGGCGTAGTACGGAGCCAGATGGGCGCGCCACCTGGCTTCACGCTCGGGGTCGGGCTGCGGCGGGGTGTGGCAGAAGAAGTTCAGGTTGATGGGCGCGCGCACGGCGGCACGAAACTGCTCGACCTGCTGGCGGATCTGCTCGGCATTCAGCATCGCGCACGGCAGCGAACCGAGGCCCCCGGCACGCGCCACCGCAATCGCCAGGTCCACGCCGGCGGCCCCGGCCATTGGCCCCAGCACGATCGGCACGTCGATGTTGAACAGCTCCAGGATGCGGGCATCAGGCCATGCGCTCATGATGGTCTCCAGCAAGATGATGACGATGCGCCCATGGTAATGCGGCGAACTTCTGCGGCGTTCCGAGGGGCACCGTACCGGCCGCGCTCGTAACCTGATTGAACCACATTCAGCGGTTACAATCGGCTCACTCGATCTGCTGCTGCCGCCATGCCTGCCAACACCCCACCGCTGATTGCCGACGACGCCGTACTGGACATGCTCAACACCGTGGACCACGTCCAGGGCCGGCCGCACGACTTCTGGCAATCCGACGACGATGTGTCGGACTGGCTCGTGCGTGCGGGCTGGTGGGCCGAACCGTTCGCCGGCCAATCTCCGCCTGGCGTTCTGCTGGCGGTGGCGCGGCATCTGCGCGAGGTGATCCGGCAGCTGGTGGAAGCGCGCAAGGCGGGGCGGCCCTGCAGTGCCGACGCCCTGAACACGTTCCTCCGACAAGCGCCGAGCCACCCGATCCTGATCTGGACGGCCGGCACGCCGCGTGTGGAGCGCGTGCGCCCCGCCGATTCCGTGGAGCAGCGCCTGGCTGCCCTGGCCGAAGCCGCCGCCCACCTGCTGGCCGAAGGCGACTTCCGCCACATCCGCCAATGCGAGCACCCCGACTGCGGCCGATGGTTCTACGACCGCACCAAGGCCCACACGCGCCGCTGGTGCAGCATGGCGCTCTGCGGCAACCGCCACAAGGTGGCGGCCCACCGCAAACGCCTACCGGGCTGAGCCGTCGTTCCAGCATTGCAACGCGGCGTCGCAGCGAGGGGCGCTGCGCACGCGCCGCCCGATTCGTAACCTGTTCTCCCGACACATTGCATTGCAGGAGAACAGCATGACGCAAACCCAGACAACCGCATCTGCGCCCCGACTGGGCGGACGCACCGCCATCGTGACCGGCGGCTCGCGGGGCATCGGCGCCGCCGTGGCGCGGCGCCTGGCAGCCGACGGCGCACGCGTGGCGGTCGTCTACCGCAGCAACAGCAAGGAAGCCGACGCAGTGGTGCAATCCATCCGCAACACCGGCGCGCAGGCGATTGCCGTGCAGGCCGACGTGGCCGACGCCAGTTCCATCAACGCCATGGTGAGCACCGTGCGCGAGGCCTTCGGCGCCATCGACATCCTCGTCAACAACGCCGGCATTCTGGAAAGCCAGGCGGTGGGCAGCATCGACGAGGCGTCGTTCACCGCGCAGTTCCGCACCAATGTGCTGTCGACGATTCTGGTGACGCAGGCCGTGCTCCCGCACGTGCCCGCGCGCGGCGGCCGCATCGTCAACGTATCGTCGAGCCTGGTGTACCGGCCGCGCGCAGGGCTGTCCGTCTATGCGGCAAGCAAGGCCGCCGTGGGCGCGCTCACCCATTCGTTTGCGGTCGAACTGGGCCCGCGCAACATCACCGTCAATGCCGTGGCCCCCGCCATGACGCGCACCGACATGACCGCCCCGATCCCCGATGAAGTGAAAGCGCGCATGCGCGAATCAACCCCGATGGGCCGCCTGGCCGAGCCGGAAGACATCGCCGACGCCATCGCCTTCCTGGCCTCGGACGACGCCCGCTGGATCACCGGCCGCACCCTGATGACTGACGGCGGCTTCATCTGAGAAAGTAACCAGCCAAAACGCGTGCAACGCCGCCAACTCCCGCACGCAGAGGGTGTGGCCGTACCCTGCCCTAGATGGCGCCTTGGATTTTTGTCGCGGGGAGGA